>NZ_JBHJRC010000303.1:0-9950 GCF_042261735.1 Kitasatospora sp. NPDC056327
GTCCCCGGCGGGGGCGCGGCCCGTCGGCGCGGACGGCGGCCGGTCAGCGCACCGCCACCGGCGCGCGCCCGGCGGCGCGTCCCGCCGGGGCGGGCACCGGGGAGGCCGCCCCGAGCGCGGTGCCCCGGGTCTCCTCCGCCCAGAGCACGCTCACCAGCAGACCGCAGGCGGTGACCCCGGCGGCGATCAGCATGGTCGGCCCGGTGCCGAGCCCGGTCAGCGACAGCGGCAGCAGATAGGTGCCGACGGCCGCGCCGATCCGGCTCACCGAGGTGGCCACGCCGACCGCGGTGGCCCGCACCTCGGTCGGGAACAGCTCGTTGGGATAGGTCCAGTCGAGCACGTTGGGCCCGCCGCAGAGGAAGGCGTACGCGCAGAGCGCGACGACCACGACGGCCGCCGGGGCGTCCGGCCAGACGCCCAGCAGGGCGAGGGGGACGATCATCAGGGCGAAGGAACGGACGATCACCGGCCGGCGGCCCCAGGTGTCGATCAGACGCAGGGCCGGGTAGCAGCCGAGCAGGAAGACCAGACTGATCAGCCCGGTGCCGAGGGTCTCCAGCACCGTGCCGCCGGGCATGCCGAAGGCCTGCAGCAGCTGCGGGCCGAAGGTCAGCATCGCGAACAGCGGGCCGACCTGGCAGAGGAAGAAGAGCCCGCAGAAGAGCGTCCGCCGCCGGTAGGGCGGGGTCATCAGCAGCCGCAGGCCGGTCGGGGCGCCGGGGGCGGCGGGCCCGGGCATCAGCTCGCGGCCGTCCACCCGCACCCCGAGGTGCTTCTCGACCAGCCGGACCGCCTCGCCGACCCGCCCGTTGGCGGCCAGCCAGCGCGGCGACTCGGGCGAGCCGTGCCGGATCACCAGGAACACCACGCACAGCACGGTGGAGCTGCTGAGCATCCACCGCCAGCTGCCCGGCCCGCCGACCGTGAGGAAGAGGTACCCGGTCAGGTAGGCGAGCACCGCACCGGCGTACCAGGCGACGATCTGCTGACCGAGCAGCCGCCCGCGGTGCTTGGCGGGCAGCCACTCGGCGAGCAGCGAGGTCGCGATCGGGTAGTCGGCGGCCACCGCCATGCCGAGGACGAAGCGCAGCAGGGCGATCGCCCAGACCGCGTCGACCCAGAAGGACAGCACCGAGCAGACGATCATCACGAGCAGGTCGGCGGTGTACATCACCTCCCGCCCGATCCGGTCGGTCAGCACGCCGAAGAGCGCGCCGCCGACGAACATGCCGACCAGGGCGGCCGCCCCGATCAGGCTGACCTCGGCGGTGGAGAGCCCCAGCTCGGGCTGCATGCCGATCAGGGCGACGCCCACGATGCTCAGGATGTACCCGTCGAGCAGCGGCCCTCCGGAGCAGGCGAGCGCGAGCCTGCGGTGGAAGCCGGTATACGGGGCGTTGTCGATGGTGCGTGACATTCGTCGGGTCCTCCGGGCGCGTCCGGGTGCGGGTGCACCCGTGCGCCGCGTAGACGGTGGTGGGCGGTCCGCTCGCCCGGCGTCACCGGGCGACCGTCCACAGTTGCCCGGCGACGCACGGGCCCCCGCGGGGCGAAGGTCGGCCGAAAAGGGGCCGGAGGTCCCGAACCGGACGGGACCTCGGCCCGTGCCGGGCCGCCGCCGGCCGTGCGCCACCGGGCCGGACGGGCAGTCGCGGACCGTCCGGCCCCCGCGCTGTGACGCTCGGCACTCCGGGAGCCGCACGGCGTGACGAGCGCCACTTCCGGCCGTTGCCGGGGACTCCGGGCCCGCCGTGGGCGATCATGAGCGGATGGAGACTCGCTTCCTCGGGATACCCGAGCTGACCGGGACCCCGCCGGTGGCGGTCGTGATCGACGTCATGCGCGCGTACACGGTGGCCGCGTGGGCCTTCGCCCGGGGCGCGGAGCGGATCGTGCTCGCGGCGTCGCCGCAGGAAGCGCTGGCGCTCAAGGCCCGCCACCCGGACTGGGTGGCGCTCAAGGACGGTCCGCCGGCGCCCGGGTTCGACCTCGTCAACTCACCGGGGCTGCTGCGCACCGCCGAGCTCGGCGGGCGGACCGTCGTGCAGAAGACCACCGCCGGCACGGTCGGCGCCCTGGCGGTCAAGGACGCCTCGCTGGTGCTCTGTGCCGGCTTCGTGGTGGCGGAGGCCACCGCCCGGCTCCTGCGGTCACGCGGGTGCGACGACGTCACGTTCGTGGTCACCGGCGAGGACGGGCGCGCGGACGAGGACCTCGCGTGCGCCCGGTACATCGCCGGGCGCGCAGCCGGGGCCGCGACGGACCCGGCCGGGTTCCTGCGCCGGGCCGGCGAGTCGCGCGCCGCCACGGAGCTGGCGACGGGCGTCCGCGAAGGGGCCCACCCCGAGGACGTCGCGCTCTGCCTCGAACTCGACCGGTTCCCCTTCGCGATGGTGGCGACCCCGGAGGAATCGCTGATGGTCCTGCGGCCCTGCCCGGTGCCGTAGGACCGACCGCCGCCGATGTCCTGGCCCGGCGTGTCCCCCGCACCGGTAGGGGGGACACGCCGGGGGATCCACCGGACCCGTCGGGCACCGGGGCCGCCGAGCCGGTCGGCGCGGTCAGCCCAGGACGGACGTCCGCGCCGTGGTCACGGCCGCGGGGGCGGAGGCGGCCACCGCCGGGGCGACCGGGTCCGGGGCGCAGGAGAGGTCGCGGGCGGGCAGCACGCCGGTGCTCAGGAAGCGGTCGGCGGCGGTCACCGCGCAGGACGGCACCCACCGGTCGTAGGCGCCGTGGTTGCCGCTGTCCACGGTGACCATCCGGGCCCGCTTGCCGAGCGCCTTCCGCATGCCCAGGGCGCCGACCAGCGGGGTCGCCGGGTCGCGCTCGGTCTGCAGCAGCAGGATGTTCGCCGGCCCCCGGTCGGTGACCCGGACGGCGGGCTCGACCGGGGCGGGCCAGAACGCGCAGGGCCAGACGTTGGCGCCCATGCCGTTCAGGATCGGGTTGCGCCGCCCGCTCTCGGTGACGTTGCGCTGGTACCGGGAGAGGTCGCGCGGCGCGGCGTCGTCCGCGCAGAGCACCGCGGTCAGGCCGATCACGTCGTTGTCCTCGGGGATGTCCGAGGGGCCCTTGGCCAGCCACCAGTACGGGACCGGGCCGGCGCCGTCGTCGGCGAGGAAGCGCCACCAGTCGGCGATCTCCTGGAACAGCGCGGTGTGGTAGGAGTCCAGGCGGTAGATCGTGCGCCACAGGTTGCCGTCGACCGGCCCGGCGACCGGGTGGTTCACCGGCGTCCGGTCCAGCTTCGCGGCCAGCGCCAGGTAGTTGGCGCGCACGGCGGCCGGGGTCGCACCGAACCGCAGGGTGGCGTCCCGCTCGGCCGCCCAGGCGGCGAAGTCCGCGAAGCGCAGCTCGCTCGCGCGGTCCCAGGCGGCGAGGCGGTCGGTCCAGGTGACGTTGGGGTCGACGTTGGCGTCCAGCACGAAGCGGTCCGTGCGCCCCGGGAACAGCTCCGCGTAGACGGCGCCCAGGTAGGTGCCGTACGACGCCGCGCGGTAGGAGATCCTCGACTCGCCGAGGGCGGCCCGGATCCGGTCCAGGTCACGCGCCGTGTTGGCGGTGGTCATCTGCCGGAGCAGCTCGCGGTCCCCGGCCAGGCAGTCGCGCGCCAGGTCGCGGGCGTAGCGCACGTTGGGGGCGATCGAGCCGTCCGGGGCCGGGAACGCGAAGACCAGCTCGTACGGCACCTCGGCGGCCGTCCGGCCGCAGGTGGCGGGCGTGCTGCGGCCGACGCCGCGCGGGTCGAAGCTCACCAGGTCGTAGCGGTCCAGCACTTCCTGGGGGTAGCCGGCCTCCTGGGCGGTCGGCAGGTGGAGGCTGGCGACGCCCGGGCCGCCGCCGTTGTGCACCAGGACGCCGCGCCGCAGCCCCGGCTTGGCGGTGGGGAGCCTGGACACCGCGATCTCGATGGTCCGCCCGCGCGGCGCCCGGTAGTCCAGCGGCACCCGCAGGGTGGTGCAGCGCAGCCGGGGGTCCGCCGGGGCGCCGGACGGCTCGGCCGGGCAGTCCGTCCAAGTGAGCTGCGGCGTCGGCTGTTTGGGCGTCGCCTCGGCCGCGCCGGCACCGGCGGTCGCCGCGGCGAGGGCCAGGGCGAGCGCGGCGCCGACGCTTCTGAGCGGGCCGGTCAGGCGTGTTCTCGTAAACATAGGTCTGGACCATAGGGACAACGTGCCTGGCTGTCACCCCCCTTGCGGGGTAAGGATTTACCTTTGCATGACCCTCCCATTACCCTGCGCGTCGCGCCGCGCACAGCGCGGTGTCCACGGCGGCCTCCAGGTGCCGGGCGGTCGCCGTGTCGCCGGGCTGGACCGTGATGGTCACCTCGGCCGCGAGCCCGTCCGCCGTGGCACCGCCCCGGGTCTCGTAGCCCGGGATGCTGCCGCCGTGCCCCCAGTACACCCCGCCGCAGGAGAGCGGTGTGCTCACCAGCCCCAGGCCGTACCCGGAGCCGGGGGCGAACGGCCGTCCGGCGTCCACGGTCCGCTGCATCTCGGCGAGTTCGGCGGGCCGCAGCAGGTCCCCGCCGGCCAGGGCGGCGAAGAACCGGTTGAGGTCGGCGGGGGTGGAGACCAGCTGCCCGGCCGCCCAGGCCCAGGAGGGGTCCATGTCCGTGATGTCGATCAGGGGTCCGGCCGCCGACTCCCGGTAGTAGCCGTGGGGGTGGGCCCCGCGGATCACCGCCTCGCCCGGGGCGGGGAAATAGGTGTGCCGCAGCCCGAGGTGGCGGACGACGCGGCGGTCGATCTCCTCGGCGAGGGTGCGGTGGGTGAGCTCCTCGACGATCAGGCCGGCGAGCACGTAGTTGGTGTTGCTGTAGGCCCACGTGTCGCCCGGTGCGAAGTCGGCCGGGTGGCGGAGCGCGATCTCCAGCAGCTCGCGCGGCCGGTAGGGGCGGACCTCGTCGCCGAGGTGGGCGGTGTAGTCGGGCAGCCCGCTGGTGTGCTGGAGGATCCGGCGGACGGTGATGGCGTTGCCGTCGATGCCCTCTCCCCGGACGACCCCCGGCAGGTACGTCTCCACCGGCCGGTCAAGCTCCAGCCGGCCCTCGCCGACCAGTTGGAGCACCACGGTGGCGGTGAAGGTCTTGGTGTTGCTGCCGATCCGGACCCGCCCGTCGCGCGGCACGGCCGACCCGGTGGCGACGTCCCCGACGCCGGCGGTGTAGGTGCGGGTCCGCTCGTCCCACCCCTTGACGGCGGCGAGCGCCCCGGGCGCGCCGTCCTCCCGGACCAGCGCTTCGAGTTGGCGCTGGACGGCATCGGGCCCCGGCACCGCGACGGCGGACGGGGCTGCGGCGGCGGCCACGGCGACGGCGGCGGCGATCGCCGCCCGGCGGAAGGTGTGCGACTTCATGCGGTGTCTCTCCTGCAACGGTGCGTCTGCTCGGTGGTCCCACGACATCACGCGCGCCGACGCGCCGTCGTCGGCTCACCGGACGACCGGGGCCGACTGCCCGTGATCCCCCGGTGCCACTGTGGATCATTCCCCGGGCGTACACGACGGAGCGGGAAGCCGGACCGGCCGGCTTCCCGCTCCGGGCGCGTCAGCGGGGCGTCGCCGCTGTGGAGGCGGGACGGGGGGCGGGGTGCGGGTGCGCGCCGTGGTGGTGACGGGTCGTGAGGGGGTAGACCCAGGCCAGCAGGGCGAGCAGCAGCACGAACGGGAGCACGGTGCACAGCGCGGCGCTGCCGACGGCGGGCGGCGGCACGCTATGGCGGGGTTCAGCGGGCATCGGCGAGGTCGAGTTCGGCCCAGACGGTCTTGGCGTTGGGGTCGCGCGGCAGCGTGCCCCAGCGGTCCGCGAGGGCGTCGACCAGCATGAGCCCCCGGCCCGACTGGCCGTCCGAGGCGCAGGTGGCGGGGGCCGGGAGGACGGGGAGGCGGTCGCCCCGGCAGTCCGAGACCTCGATCCGGAGGGTGGCGCCCCGGCGCACTTCGGTGGTGAGACAGAGGTGCAGCTCGAACCCGCGCCCCGCAACACGCCCGTGCCTGATCGCGTTCGAGGCCAGCTCCGCGACGATGAGCAGGGCCGTCTGTGCGAATTCAGCGCTCGTGGACTCCACTCCCCAGTCGGCGAGTTGACGTCTGGCGATCGCCCGGCAGAGGCAGGCGCCCTTCGGCGTGGCGTTGAGCGCGGCGGTGTGCCGGCGCGGGTTGTCGAGCGGAATTTCGGTCGTCATGGGAGAAAGCCTGACGGCCCGGACGTACGCTGACCATGAGTCCGGCAAGCACGGAGCGTGCCTGTGCGGATGCGGAGGGTCCGCCGGTCGGCGCGTCCCGGATCATTCGGTCGCAAACACGTCTGAGCAGGGGGAAGTCTCATGGTGAGCGGTGTCGAGCGCACGGTCTTCGACGACGGGGAGACGGCGGAGAACTCGGACGGGGTCGCGGAGTTCTACTGCGCGGTGGGGAAGCTGATGAAGATGTTCCGCGAGCGGGCGGGGCTGACGCAGCGGGAGTTGGCCGACATCATCGGCTACAGCGAGGACATGCTGGGCGCCGTCGAGCGGGGGAAGCGGACGCCGAGAGTCGAGATCCTCGCGAAGGTGGACGACGCGGTGGGCGCGGGCGGGGCGCTGAAGCTCGTCGCGGACGACGTGATGAAGGCGAAGATCCGGGTGAGCGAGCGGCACCCGGCGTTCGCTCGCGCCTTCACGTCGGAGGAGTCGAAAGCGATCGAGATCCACGACTACAGCACGATGGTGGTCCCTGGACTGCTGCAGACCGAAGCCTACATCCGAGCACTGTACGAAATGCGGCGCCCTTTGCTCGCGACCGAGCAGATCGACGAGTGGGTGGCGGCACGACTGGCCAGGCAAGAGGTCTTGGCGCGCTGGCCCCTGCCGGTGGTGACGTGGGTCATTGACGAGAGCGTCCTTCGGCGCCCCCTTGGAGGACGGGATGTGCACGCCGAGCAGCTTCATCACCTTCTCAAAGTCGGTCAGATGCGAGGCCCTGAGCTCCAGGTCATGCCGCTCGACCGCCTGAGCCATGCCGGAATGGGGGGCTCGTTCATCCTGCTCACGCCGAACGGGCGCAGTCAGTTCGGGTATGTCGCGGCTCAGCACGTGAATCGTCTCGTCACAGACCCGGCCGAGGTCCGTAATATGGCCGCACGGTACAGCAGCATCCGGGCTCAGGCTCTGAGCCTCAGCGAGTCACTGGCCTTGATCGAGCAAATTCTGGGAGAGCGGTAGGCATGGTCGAACTAGCATGGTTCAAGAGCAGCCACAGCACTAACGAGGATGTTGCGTGCGTCGAGGTCGCCGAGACGCCCGGCACCGTCCACGTCCGTGACTCCAAGGACAAGAGCGGCCCGCAGCTGGCCTTCGAGCCCGCCGCGTGGGAGGCGTTCGTGACGTTCGCCGCCACCACCGAAGTCTGAAACAGCACCCCGCCGATGGCCCGCCGCTTCCCTGCGGCGGGCCATCGGCGCATCCTGGACCCATGACCGAGCCGACCTGGTTCAAGAGCAGCCACAGCAGCAACGAGGGCGCCGCATGCGTCGAGGTCGCCCGGACGCCCGGCACCGTCCACGTCCGCGACTCCAAGGACAAGACCGGCCCCCGACTCACCTTCGACCCCACCGCATGGGCCGCCTTCATCAAGTTCGCCGCCACCACCGAAGCCTGACCGAAAGGCAGTCGGCGTGATCGAACCGACCTGGCACAAGAGCAGCCACAGCAGCAACGAGGGTGCCCAGTGCGTGGAGGTCGCCCACACCCCGGGCACCGTCCACGTCCGCGACTCCAAGGACAAGACCGGCCCCCGACTCACCTTCGACCCCACCGCATGGGCCGCCTTCATCGAGCTGGCGGCCGGCACCGAAGTCTGAATCACCGGAAATCCGCACCCGCCTCCCAGGAATGCCGCATCGGGCGCCCGCCGCTCGATGCGGCATTCGCCTGCACCTGCCGAGCATCCCGGCCGCACGGAGCCCACCACCCTCCCCACGGGCGGATGCGACGACCACGATCCGTCCGCACGGGCACGAGCACTGCATTCCTCCCATACGGGACATGCGTGAGTACGTGAACAAAGCATCAAATGCCCGACAGGGCCACCGAAGTCGGCGCCGCCCTCCGCCGGAAGAGCTTCCCGCACGACCGATAGCACTCCACAAGGATCATGAGCACTGCTACCTTATGGATGCTTCGCCACCGCACGAACCGCACCGTGACGGCCCGCGGCGAAAGCTCTCCCGACCCTGCCCGCGCGACTCAGCACCCGTGTCCACCCGAGCGAGCGACGGACGAAACGTTCATCCCGTGCCGCCCGCCCTCCTCGCTCCGGCACGGGCCGCCCCGGCCCAACACCCTTCGGAGATCCGACGTGTCCTCCCGCATGCCCATCCGGACCCTCAGGACCAGTGCCCTCGCCACGGCCCTCGCCGCCGGCACCCTCACGATGCTCCCCGTGCCCACCGCCGGTGCCACGGCAGGCACCCCCGCCGCCGGCGGCTCGTACGCCTACACCGCGCACATCGCGATCGGCGACAGCTACCGCGCCTGCACCGGCGCCCTGGTCGACCGGTACTGGGTGGCCACGGCGGCCTCCTGCTTCGCCACCGACCCCGCGAACCCGACCGGCGTCGGCGAGACCCCGGCCCGGACCACCACCGTCACCGTCGGCCGCACCGACCTGGGGGCGAGCGGCACCGGCGCGGTCCGGACCGTCGACCGGCTGGTCGCCCACCCCGAGCGCGACCTGGTGCTGGCCCGGCTGGCCACCCCGGTGGACGGCATCACCCCGCTGCGGGTCGCCACCGCGACGCCCACCGCCGCCGAGACCCTCCGGGTGCCCGCGTACGGCCGCACCGCCACCGACTGGATCCCCGGCAGGCTGCACACCGGGACGTTCACCCTCAACACGGTGCGCGCCACCGCCATCGACACCACCGGAACCGGCGGCTCGGCGCTCTGCAAGGGCGACAGCGGCGCCCCCGTGGTCCGTGAGGGCGGCGCGGGCGCGGAGCTCGTCGCCGTCGTCTCCCGGTCCTGGCAGGGCGGCTGCCTGGGCGAGACCGAGACCCGCACCGGCGCCTCCAGCACCCGGGTCGACGACCTCGGCACCTGGATCAAGGAGGTGCGCTACCGCACCGCCGACGTCAAGCCCGGCACCCACCTCCAGGTCGTCGGCTCCAACGACACGCTGTGGGACACCGTCGTCGACCACCGGAACGGCCGCTGGAACGAGCGCTGGGCGCTCGCCGACAGCGGCACCGGCCCCGGCGCCGGCCCCGGCACCCACACCACCGTGGACAGCATCGCCATCGGCAACACCGTGCACGTCTTCGCCATCGGCACCGACGGCCACGTCTACACCCGCGACGGCGTGGTCGGCGGCGCCTGGACCGCCTGGCAGGAGGTGCCCGGCGGCGCCAGCGGCGTCCAGGACATCACGGCGACCACCCGCGGCACCCGGGTGAGCCTCCAGGTCGTCGGCGGCGACGGCCGCCTCCACACCACCGGTGCCGACTACGCCACCGGCACCTGGGACCCCCACTGGGTCAAGGTCGACGACAACGCCGTCAAGGCCGTCACCAGCGCCGCCACTCCGGACAACACCGTCCACGTCTACGGCATCGGCACCGACCAGCGGGTCTACTTCCGCGACAACCGGCCCGACGGCACCTGGACCAACTGGGACCTCGTCCCCGGCGGCGCGGGCGGCGTCAAGGACATCACCGCCGCCGCGCGCGGCAACACGGTCAGCGTGCAGGTGGTCGGCGGCGACGACCGCCTGCACACCATCACCGCCGACTACGCCACCGGCACCGCCGGGTGGGAGGCCCACTGGGTCAAGGTCGACGACAACGCCGTCAAGGCCGTCACCAGCGCCGCCACCCCGGACAACACCGTCCACGTCTACGGCATCGGCACCGACCAGCGGGTCTACTTCCGCGACAACCGGCCCGACGGCACCTGGACCAACTGGGACCT
>NZ_JBHJRC010000304.1:0-3587 GCF_042261735.1 Kitasatospora sp. NPDC056327
GCCTCGGCCGGGCGCACGCCCCTCCGCCCCCCTCACCGCGTCAGACGCCCCGGACCGCGCGGAGCCCCGGCCGACGGGCGGCGAGGGCGGTGCACCGGGGACCCGAGGAGCCGGTGGGGCCCGGGCGACGCGGGATCCGCCCGACCACCCGGCCCCGGAGCAGCGCCTACTTGATGTTGGGCTGCGTCTTCTGGTTGTAGATCTCCTTGCCGTCCGCGTTGAAGGCGTGGATGTACGAGGCCCCGGAGAAGGTGCTCCCCGCGGAGAGCGCCGCCGCGTGGACGTACGCGCCGCCCCCCATGACGGTCGGGTACTGCGTCGGGTCGTCGCCGTAGCTGACGGTGACCTTGGCGACCTCGGACGTGTAGTGCCCGGCACCCACCGAGAGGCGCCGGCCGTCGGCGTGGGTCGGCGTGCTGAAGTTGTCGAAGAACTCGATCAGGTGACCGACGCCCCACAGGCGGTCGTTGATGAACGTCGCCGGGACGGACGAGCTCGTGCCCGTGCTGCCCTTCGACGCGCACTGGACGTACTGGCCCGCGGAGTTGACGGCAACGACCACCCCGTCGGCGTCCGGCGAGGCGACGGGGGTGCGGACCGCGACGACCGGCTGGAACTGCGCCGCGCCGGAGCCCAGGCAGGAGCTCAGGATCAGGGTGGTCGTCGCGGCGTCGATCGTCGTCGTCGCCGTGTCCGTGACGGTCGCGGGCGCCGAGGGCGACGAGGGCACAGGCACAGCGGTGGTGGCCGAGCCACTGCCGGGGACCACCGGGGCGGCCGCCGGGGCGCTGCCGGAGGGCGTGGCGGTCGGGGTGACGGAGGGCGTGGCGGCCGGGGCGGCGCTCGGCGCGGCGGAGGGCGTGCCGGAGGCCGCGGGGGTGGGCGTGGAGGTGCCGGTCGCGGCGGTGGCCATGCCCCCGGCGGCCGCGAGGGCCGCCGCGGTGAGCGTGGCGGCGGTGAGCATGATCGGGCGGATACGCATGAATCCGTAGTCCTTTCCTGTCGGCGCCCGGTTGACGCCGACGCCCCTGTACGCCTCCCGGCTCCCGGCGGGTCGCAGCCCCCGCGCGTGATCCATGTCACAGGCCACTGGTGCAACGTGGGAGCGGCTCCCGTGCGTACAGGACGGGGGCTCCGCCCGGCCGCACGGCTTCACCGCCGTGGCCGGGGAACGCCCCCTCGCGGGCCGCCCGTGCCGCGAACCGGAGGACAGTCCCGTAGGAGAGGCCCTTGATGACGCCACAGGAGTTCGACGCGTTCTACGCGGCGTCCTTCTCCCGCCTGACCGGGCAGCTCTACGCGATAACCGGCGACTGGTCCGAGGCCCAGGACGTGGTCCAGGAGGCCTTCGTCAGGGCGTGGAACCGAAGGCGCGCGCTCGACCCGGACGACGCCCCGGAGGCATGGATCCGGACGACGGCCCGGCGGCTGGCCCACTCCCGCTGGCGGCGGCTGGCCCGGGGCCTGCACCTGGCCGGACGCCACCACCGCCAGGACCCACCCGTCGTCGAGCCACCCACCGAGGAACACCTGATGCTGGTCGGCGCGCTCCGCGACCTGCCCGAGGCCCAGCGGGGCGCCCTGGTCCTGCACCACATGTGCGACCTCTCCGTCGAGCAGGTCGCGGCCGAGACCGGCGCCAGCGTGAGCGCCGTCAAGAGCCGGCTCGCCCGCGGCCGGACCGCGCTCGCGGCCGCGCTCGCCGACCGGACCCCGATCAGCGAGGAGGGAAAGCTCCGTGTCTGACCCCGACCACGACATCCTGGGTGACCGGCTGCGGCTGCTCGGCGCACGGATGTCCGCACCGGCCCTGCCCGCTGCCGAGATCCGCCGGCGCGCCGACCGGCGCCGCCACCGCCGGCGCGCCCTGGGCGCAACGGCGGGCTGCGCCGCGGCAGCCCTGTGCCTGGCCCTCCCGTCCGTGCTGCTCACACCGGAGCCACGGCACTCACCGATGCCACTGCACTCGTCGGGACCGCAGCAGTCCCCGGGTCCGCAGCAGTCGTCGGAGCCACAACGGGGGGCAACCGCCACGGCCACCCCCTCCGTGTCCGCCTCGCCCCAGCCGCCGGCCGCCTTCACCGTCACCAGCACGGCGACGACGACGATCGACGCCGGGGCGGTCGCCGGGATCCTGGGCTCGTGCCTGGGCTCCGCCGCCCCGCAGTTCCGCGCGGTGATCGCGGTCCGCACCCCCGTCGCCTCGCCGGACACCGACGGCGTGGTCGTCGCCGTCAACTCCGCGGGCCAGTACGTCCAGTGCGCGTCGAAGGGCAGCACGGGCACGAGCTCGTCCGTCCCGGCGACGTTCATCAACGGCCGTTCGTGGGGCGCCGGTCACCTCATCGAGTTCTTCGAGAACACCAGCACGCCGACCCACGCCGACGGCCGGCGCCTCGCGATGAGCACCGGGCACTACACGTCCGAGGTCGCCAAGGTCACCGTCAGCTACGGCGACGACCCGACGCAGTACCCGACCGTCATGGGGGGCGGCGCGTTCGTCCACGTGGCCGCCGTCTCCACCGGCTCCGGCGGGAGCCCCCGTCCGGCCCCCTACGTCCACGCCTACGACGCGAACGGCAAGGAGATCTACGACGAGAGGACGCAGGGCACCACCGGGAACGCCCGTCCGTAGCCGTTGCCTCGGGCGAGGCCGGGACGGTCGGCCCCGTCGGCCGGCGGGCTGAGCCGGCTGAGCGGATCGCCGCAGCCGAACGGTCCCCCACCGCACTCCCGTAGTGGGGGCCCGCACCGTCCGGGCGGCCCGCTCACGGACCGCCCGGACGGTGGGGTCAGGAGGAACGGCGACGCAGGGCGGTCAGGGCCGCGCCGAGCGTGAGCAGTGCGATCACGGCCGGCAGGAGGTCGGTCGCCCGGTCGCCGGTGGGCGGGAGGGACGGCGGTCCGACGGGCGGAACCACCGGGGGCACCACCGGCGGGGGCGCCACGGGCGGCAGCACGGGGGTCCTGGTGCCGCAGCCCGGGTCCGACGGGTCCGCGCAGTTGGCGCCCGGTGTCGAGGAGGTCACCGTGTTGCGCAGCGTGCGCGCGGCCGTCGCGTCGGGCCGGACGGTGACGGAGTAGGTGACGGTGGCCGTCGCCCCGGCCGGCAGGGCGCCGGTCCAGGTCAGGACGGGCGCGGTGTAGTCGAGGGTGCCCACGCTCGCCCGGGCGTCACCGTTCCACACCGCGGCGCCCAGGACTCCGGTCAGGTCGTCGGTGAAGGCGGCCCGGTCGTAGGGGGCGGTGCCGGTGTTGGTGACGCTGACGCGGTAGTCGACCTTCTCGCCGGGGCGGGCCTCGGCGGGTGTGGCGGTCTTGGTGAGGCGCAGGGAACGCACCGGGGTGACGGTCTCGCAGTTCGGCGCGGCGGCCGCGCGGCGGGCGGCCGCCGGCAGCGGGCAGTCGGTGCGGTCGGGGCTGGTGACCGTGTTGCGCAGGGCCCTGTCACCGGCGGGTTCCCGGGCGACGGTGACGGAGTAGGTGACGGTGGCCGTCGCCCCGGCGGGCAGGGTGCCGGTCCAGGTCAGGACGGGCGCGCTGTAGTCGAGGGTGCCGGTGCTCGCCCGGGCGTCACCGTTCCAGAC
>NZ_JBHJRC010000304.1:3687-9931 GCF_042261735.1 Kitasatospora sp. NPDC056327
GGCGTCGTCCAGCACCCCGCCCAGATCGTCGGTGAACGACGCGCCCGGGTAGGGGGCCTCACCGGTGTTGGTGACGGTGACGGTCCAGGTGACGGCGCCGCCGGGGGTGGCGACGGCGGGCTGCGCGGTCTTGCGAACCAGCAGCAGGGGGGCGGGCAGGAGGTCCCGGCAGGCGGGGTCGGTGGAGCCGGGAGCGCAGTTGGAGCCGGTGGCGGTGACGCTGTTGGCCAGTCGCCGGTCACCGGCGAGGGTGGCGGTGACGGAGTAGGTGACGGTGGCCGTCGCCCCGGCGGGCAGGGTGCCGGTCCAGGTCAGGACGGGCGCGCTGTAGTCGAGGGTGCCCACGCTCGCCCGGGCGTCACCGTTCCAGACGGCGTCGTCCAGCACCCCGCCCAGATCGTCGGTGAACGACGCGCCCGGGTAGGGGGCCTCACCGGTGTTGGTGACGGTGACGGTCCAGGTGACGGTGTCCCCGGCCTCGACGTCCCTGGGCGCGCCGCGCTTGTCGATCCGCAGGGCCGGCAGCGGCGTGACGGTGCCGCAGGCCCCCTCGCAGGTCGAGTCGCCGGGGCCGGTGACGGCGTTGCGCAGCACCTTGTCACCGGCGGGCGGGTTGCCCACGGTCACGCTGTAGGTGATGACCACGGGGGTGCCGGGGACGACGTCGCCGCTCCAGGTGAGGACGGGCGCGCTGTAGTCGAGGGTGCCGGTGCTCGCCCGGGCGTCGTCGTTCCGGACGGCGTCGTCCAGCACGCCGCTCAGGTCGTCGCGGACGACCGCCGCGGTGTAGGGGGCGGTGCCGGGGTTGGTGAGGCGCAGCGTGTAGGTGACGCGGCCGCCGGGGACGGGGGCGGCGGGGTCCGCGCTCTTCTGGATCCGGAGTTCGCCGACGGGGGTCTCGGCCGCGCACAGGCCCTCGCAGGTGGAGTCGGCGGGGCCGGTGACGGCGTTGCGCAGCACCTTGTCACCGGCGGGCGGGCTGCCCACGGTCACGCTGTAGGTGACGGTGGCGCGGGCGCCGGCGGGCAGGTCCGCGCTCCAGTGCAGCCGGTCCGCGCGGCGCTCGACGCTGCCGAGGGTGGCCGTCGCGTCGTCGTTCCAGGCGGCGTCGTCCAGGACCCCGCTCAGGTCGTCGGTGAACGACGCGCCCGGGTAGGGGGCGGTGCCGGGGTTGGCGGCGGTGACCGTCCAGGTGACCTTCCCGCCGGGGCGGGCGCCGGAGGTGGGGGCCGCGGTCTTGGTGAGGACCAGCCGGGCGATCAGGGTGTCCGTGGCGCACGCGGGGTCGGTGCCGCCGGCCGGGCAGGTGCTGCCGGCCGGGCCGGTGACCGCGTTGCGCAGGTGGTGGTCGCCGGTGGGCGGCCGGGCGACGGTCGCGGTGTAGGTGACCGTCGCGGAGGCCTCCCGGGCGAGGTCCCCCGTCCAGCCGAGCCGTCGGGCGGCGGGGTCGAAGACGGCGGTACCGGTGGAGGCCGTCACGCTGTCGTCCCAGGTGGCGTCGTCGAGCACGCCGGTGAGGTCGTCGGTGAAGGAGGCGCCGGGGTAGGGCGCCTCCCCGGTGCTGGTGACGGTGACGGTCCAGGTGACCCGCTCGCCCGGCCGGGCCTCGGCCGGGACGGCGGTCTTGGCGATCGCCAGGGTGGCGACCGGGGTCACCGTGCCGCAGGCCGGGTCGGCGCCGGCCGGGGCGCCGGGACCGGCGGGGGGACAGCTGGAGTCGGCCGGGCCGGTGACCGCGTTGCGCAGCACCTTGTCACCGGCGGGCGGGGTGCCGACGGTCACGCCGTAGGTGATGGTGACCGCGGCGGAGCGGGGGACGTCGCCGCTCCAGGTGAGGATCCGCGTGCCGGGGTCGAAGGCGGTGCTGCCGGAGGTGGCGCTCGCCGTGGCGTTCCAGCCGGCGTCGTCCAGCACCCCGGTCAGGTCGTCGGTGACGGTGGCGGCGCGGTAGTCGGCGTCGGTGGCGGAGTTGGTGACGGTGAGGGTGTAGGTGACGGTCTCGCCGGGTCTGGCGGAGGCGGGGGCGGCGCTCTTGCGGACGCTCAGGAGGGGGCGGGGGATGACCGAGCGGCAGGCGGGATCGGCGGAGCCGGGCGGACAGTTGGAGTCGGCCGCGGTGACCGTGTTGCGCAGGACCTTGTCCCCGGCGCCGGTGACGGTCACGGTGTAGGTGACGGTCGCGGTGGCACCGACGGCCAGGTCGCCGTTCCAGGTCAGGGCGCGGGTGCCCGGGTCGAAGGCCGCGGTGCCGGAGGTGGCGGTCACCGCGGCGTCCCAGCCGGCGTCGTCGAGGACCCCGGTCAGGTCGTCGGTGAACGAGGCGCCGGGGTACGGCGCGGTTCCGTCGTTGGTGACGGTGAGGGTGTACTTGACGGTGTCGCCGGCCCTCGGGTTGTCCGGGGTGCCGCTCTTGGCGACCCTGAGCGAGCGGACGGTCGTCTCCGTGCCGCAGGACGGATCGGTGCCGCCCGCGGGGCAGTTGGAGCCGTCCGGGCCGGTGACGGCGTTGCGCAGCCGCTTGTCCCCCGCCGGCGGGCTGCCGACGGTGACGCGGTAGGTGACGGTGACGGCGGCGCCCGTGGGGACGTCACCCTGCCAGCCGAAGCGGCGGGCCGACGGGTCGAACGCGGTGGTGCCGGAGGTGGCGGTCACCACGGCGTCCCAGCCGGCGTCGTCCAGGACGCCGGTCAGGTCGTCGGTGAACGAGGCGCCGGGGTAGGCGGCGCGGCCGGTGTTGGTGACGGTGACGGTCCAGGTCAGCCGTTCGCCGGCCGTGACGGTGCCGGCCGAGACGGTCTTGGCGATCGTCAGGGAGGCCAGCGGGGTCACCGTGCCGCAGGAGGGGTCGGCGGTGCCGGGCGGGCAACTGGAGTCCGTGGGGCCGGTGACGGCGTTGCGCAGCACCCTGTCACCGGTGGGCGGTGTCCGCACCGTCACCGAGTAGGTGATGACGACCCGCTGTCCGGGCGCGAGATCACCGGTCCAGGCCAGCCGGGACGTCCCGGCGTCGTAGGACGGCTGGGTGGGCGCCGGCGCGCCGCCGGTGCGGGCGACCGCGTCGCCGCGGTAGTCGGCGTCGTCCACCAGGCCGGAGAGGTCGTCGGTGACGGTGACCCCGGTGCGGATCGCACCGCCGGCGTTCTCGGCCGTGACGGTGTAGGTGACGGTGTCGCCGGGCTTGGCGGACGTGGCGGAGACGCTCTTGGCGAGGACCAGCCCGCTGATGCTCTCGTCCGTCGCGCAGGCCGGATCCGTGGCGCCCGCCGGGCAGTTGGAGCCGTCCGGGCCGACGGCCCGGTTGGTGAGCCGCTTGTTCCCGGCGGGCGGCGAGCCGATCCGCACCGAGTACGTGACGGTGACCGTGGAGCCCCGGGCGACGGTGCCCGTCCAGCGCAGGGTGCGGTCGGCGGGAGTGTAGGTCACGGTACCTGCGGTGGCGCCGTCGGCGGTGCGGGCGGTGGCGTCGTCGTTGTAGACGGCGTCGTCGACCACGTCGGTGAGGTCGTCGGTCAGGGTGGCCCCGGTCCAGTCGGCCTCGCCGTCGTTGGTGAGCGTGACGGTGTAGGTGACGGCCGACCCCGGCTGCGGAGTGGCGGGCGACGCGGACTTGCGGACCGCGAGGCGGGCGAGCGGGACCGTGCTCGTGCAGGCGGGGTCCGTGGACAGCTCGCCGCAGTTGCTGCCGGGCACGGTGACGGTGTTGCGCAGGACGGCGTCACCGGCGGGCGGGGCGGCCACCCGCACCGAGTAGGTGATGGTCACCGTGGCACCGGCCCCGACGTCCCCGTTCCAGCGCAGCGTTCGGGTGGCGGCGTCGTAGACGGGCCGGGGCGCGGGGCCGCCGGGGCCGGTGGTGGTGGCCGAGGCGTCGTCGTTGTAGAGCGCGTCGTCCAGCACGCCGCCCAGGTCGTCGGCGAGCTCCGCGCCGGTGACCGGCACCGCGCCGTCGTTGCGGACGGTGAGCGTGTAGCGGACGCTCTCGCCGGGCCTGGCACTGCGCGGCTCGGCCGTCTTGGCGACCACCAGGCTCGACGTCAGGTTCGGCGCGACGGCGCAGCCCGCCAGGTCGGTGATCGGCCAGCTGCCGCCGGACTCGGAGGTGATCCGCCCGGTCTGGTTGTCCTGCGCGTTGCCGCCCGCCACCTGGACCGAGACTCCGGTGCGGGGGTCGACCCGGTACAGCGCGCCTCCGTAGTACCCCAGGTACACGGCACCGTCGAAGAACGCCATGCCGTAGTTGTTGAAGCCGTTGCCCGCACCGGCACCGGTCACCCGTACCACCTGCACGGTGGTCCCGGTCGCGGGGTCGAGACGGTAGACGTAGGTGGCGCCCGCGTAGACGATGCCGTAGTACACGCCGCCGTCGACGTCGACGAAGATGTCGGGCACGAGCGTGCCGGAGGCGAAGACCGGATCGTTCGCCGGGACGGAGGTGAGGGTGCTGCCGCGCGACCAGGTGCGGGTGGCGCCCGTCGCCAGGTTCATCTCGAACAGCACCGGGGCGCCGCCGTTCTGCGCGCCGTACAGCATGCCGGTGCGCGGATTCGCGCCCAGCCCGCCCCAGTTGACGCCGCCGGGCAGGTTCCGGGTGGCTCCGCCGGCGATCTGGTCGGTCACCGTGTCGGTACCGGAGACATGCTTGTAGAGCTTGAGGTTCGAGGTCGTGTAGCTGGAGTAGAAGGCGGCGACGCGGCCGGTGTCCGGGTCGGTGCCCATGGCCATGTTCGTCGACCAGTAGTCCGGCAGGCCGGCGCCGACCCGCTTGCTGATCACCGTGTTGCGGACGGTCGCGGCGCCGTCGGCGGCGTTGGCGAACTGCATGCCGGAACGGAAGTTGCTGTAGTACAGGTGATCGCAGTCGAAGACGGAGGGAACGTTCTGCCCCTCCACCGCCCAGGTCTGGGCGGAGGCCGGCCCCGCGCCGAGGAGCACGAGGGAAGGCAGCACCAGCAGCAGTACGAGCACCTGGGCGAGCAGCTGGGCGAGCCCGCGCTCGACGCGCGGGCCCAGAGCGGGCAGAGGCCTCACGAAACGACTCCTGTCGACCGACGGCGGCAGTCACAGGAGGTCACAGCGCGGGGCGGATCACCAAGCATCCGCCCCGAGGAGGCCCCCATGATCACCCGTCCGGATGTCACCCCCTCCCAGCGGGTCGGCCCTCGCCGACGCCGCCCGGTCCCTCACGTCTGCCCGCGCGACAGAACCGGCATCCCGTCGTGTGCGGCAGAACCCTGGCGGCCAAGCGCTCCTCCACCCTGACCTCGGCCCACTGACCCTCACCCGGCCTTCGACACGAGCGACGCTCCCGGGCAGCAGCTGATCGTCCACCGGGCCGAACCCGGCGGTTCGAGCGCCCAGGCCCTCGGCCTGCTCGGGTCCCTCCAACCACCTCGGACCGGGCCACCGGGTGGCCGGCCGTCGGCGGGCGGGAGCCGGGGTGAGCGGTTCCGGCGGGCACCGCCGGCCCGGACGAGCGCAGCAACCGAGCCCTGGCGCGGCAACGGGACGCCGTCCGGCGGCCGGGAAACGACGCCCCGGCCATTCGGCCCTCAGAAAGCCGGCCCGGTAGCGCACTTGAGCTGTCGGCCTATCTGCTCGGCGGTGCGGGCGCCCTTGTGGGTCCAGTACTGGCCGGCACCCGGCGCCGCTGCTGCGGCCTTCTCCGTGTCGGCCACATCGCCGGCCGCGCCGGCGGTCGAGCGGTAGCCGATCTCCAGGTGCTTCGGGAGGACCGGCGGTTCCTCGTGGACCGTCCGCTCGGCGAAGCCCTGCGGCACCCAGCCGCTATCTCCGGACTCCGGCGTTCCGAGGATCACGACCCTCCCGGCAGCGGCTTCGGCCGAGACCGGGCCCGCGGCGCCGAACAACTCCCGTCGCTTCCCGGTCACATCGGCCCCGCGCACACCGATGACCGACTCACCGGGACAGAGCGGGAACACCACCTCGACCCGGCCCTGCGAGATCCGGAAGCCGGCGAGGAGCGGCTCCGGGTCCGACAGGAGGCAGCCACTCAGCGCCAGCGCACCGATCCCACCGAGCCCTGCGGACAGGGCACGCTTCAGCCGTTGCACCCGTGGCCCCCGATCCGCACCCCGGCCCGGCGCTCCCGGGTGTCTCCGCATGCGTTCGTCCCGGGCCAAAGTACAGGAACGGGCGGAACCGGCCGACGGTGCGACCGGGGCGGCTTCGCCGTCAGCGACGTCTGCCGACTGGCCCGCCTGCCGGTCGCGCCGCCGTGCACGAA
>NZ_JBHJRC010000305.1:0-9912 GCF_042261735.1 Kitasatospora sp. NPDC056327
CCCCTCCTCACGGGGCGCCCGCCGCCCGCTTCGTTCCCCCCGGTCTGTTCTCCCGGTTCTCCCCGTTCTTCCAACCGACCCCCCACCCGCTCTCCCATCGAAGGAACCCGCCATGGAGTTGACGGTCGAGGGCCTCACGGCCGGGTACGGCCCGGGGCGCCCCGTGCTGGGCGGCGTGGACCTCACCGTGCCCGGCGGGCAGGTGGTGGCCATCGTCGGCCCCAACGGCTGCGGCAAGTCCACCCTGCTGCGCTCGATCGCCCGGCTGCACAGGCCGGACGGCGGGCGGGTGCTGGTCGGCGGCGAGGACATCTGGAAGCTGCGCCCCCGGCAGGCCGCCCACCGGGTGGCCCTGCTGCCGCAGAGCCCGCAGGCGCCCGAGGCGGTCACCGTCGCCGGGCTGGTCCGCTACGGCCGCCATCCGCACCAGGGCCTGTTCCGGCAGTGGTCCGCCGACGACGAGCGGCTCACCGCCGAGGCGCTGCGGGCCACCGGCGTCGAGGAGTTCGCCGACCGGAGGCTGGACCGGCTCTCCGGCGGTCAGCGGCAGCGCTGCTGGCTGGCCATGGTGCTCGCCCAGGACGCGCCGGTGGTGCTGCTCGACGAACCGACCAGCGCGCTCGACCTGGGCCACGCCGTCGAGGTGCTGGAACTGGTCCGCGAGGTCGCGGCGGGCGGGCGCACCGTCGTCATGGTGCTGCACGACCTCGCGGCCGCGGCGCGCTACGCCGACCTGGTGGTGGCGATGCGCGGCGGCGAGGTGATCGCCTGCGGCCCGCCGCGCGAGGTGGTGGACGCGCCGCTGGTGCGGGCGCTGTACGACGTCGACAGCGATGTGCTGACGGCCCCCGGGGACGGCGCGCCGGTGATCGTCCCGCGTGCCGGGAGCCGGGCGGCGGCCTCGCCGGTCGGCTGATCCGCGGGCGGGGCCGGCGGGGCGCGCGGGCCGTCCACGGGCCGGGGCCCGCCGGGCGTCCGCCGGGCCGTCCGGCGGCGTGCCGGTCCTCCGCGTGCCCGGCCGGGGGTGTGCGGGTCGTCCGCGGTCCGGGCCGGCGCCGTACCGGTCGTCCGCCGGGCCGTCCGGCGGCCCGTTCGAACCGGTGGGCGGGCGCGGCGGGTTGCGGCGGGGGTGCCGTCGGCGGTGTGGTCTGCTGGGTGGCCGGGCGTCCGCCGGGCGCCCGTGCCGCCGGCGCGCCCGCCGCCTCCGGAAGGGTCACCGATGCTCCGCCGTTCCGTGCCGCTCCGCCGCTCCGCCGCCCTGTTCGCCGCCCTCGCGATCGGCTCGGCCGCCGCCGCGGGCTGTTCCTCGGCCGACGCTCCCGGGCGGGACGGCGGGTCCGTCCCGCCGCCCTCCGCGTCCGTCTCCGGCCCGGTGCCGGTCACGTCCGTTCCCGCTCCGGGCACGGCTTCGGCGCCGTCCGTCCCGGGGTCGTCCGCCGCCACGGACCCCGGCTCCGGGCCGGCCCCCGCCACGCCGTCCGCCGGGCCGCCGTCGGTGCCGGCCGCGGCCGCCTCGGTGGACGTCCGGGGCACCGTCACCGACGGGCTGGAGTCCCCCTGGGGCCTGGCCGTCCTGCCCGGCGGCGACCTGCTGGTCTCCGGGCGCGACGACGCCCGGATCCTGCACGTCTCGGCGAAGGACGGCACGAGGACCGCGGCCGGGACGGTGCCCGGGGTCACCCCCGGCGGCGAGGGCGGCCTGCTCGGCCTCGCCCTGTCGCCCGGTTTCGCCGCCGACCACCGGGTCTACGCCTACCTCTCCACCGCCTCCGACAACCGGATCGTGCGCCTCGACTACGACCCGGCCGCCCCGGCCGGCGCCCGCCTCGGCGAGCCCGTCGTGCTGCTGGCCGGGATCCCGCACGGCCCCCGGCACAACGGCGGCCGGATCGCGTTCGGCCCCGACGGCCTCCTGTACGCCGGCACCGGCGACGCCAACGACCGCTCGCTCTCCCAGAACCGGGACTCGCTCGGCGGCAAGATCCTGCGCCTGACCCCCGACGGCGCCGCCGCGCCGGGCAACCCCTTCCCCGGCTCGCCGGTCTGGTCGCTCGGCCACCGCAACGTCCAGGGCCTGGCCTGGGACCCGCAGGGACGGCTGTTCGCCTCGGAGTTCGGCCAGGACACCTGGGACGAACTGAACCTGATCACCCCCGGCGGCAACTACGGCTGGCCGACCGTGGAGGGCACCGCGGGCCGCCCGGGGTTCGTCGACCCGCTGGCCCAGTGGCACACCGCCGACGCCTCCCCGAGCGGCATCGCGTACGCCTCCGGCGCGGTCTGGATGGCGGCCCTGGGCGGCGCCCGGCTCTGGCGGGTCCCCCTCCTCGGGGACCGGCCCGCCGGGGCCCCGCAGGAGTTCCTCGCCGGCGCCTACGGGCGGCTGCGCACGGTGACGGCCGACCGGGACGGCACCCTGCTGGTGGTCACCGACAACACCGACGGCCGGGGCGACCCGCGGCCGGGGGACGACCGGATCCTGCGGCTGACCGTCACCGACAGGTGACCACAGGTCATTTCCGTTCACCTGTTCGAGCGGTTTGAACGTGGTTCGACCGGGGATCGACCACTTCCTACCGCTCAGTACCCATCCCTGCCGGTCGAGTTGTCAGTGTGCCCCGTTACGTTCCTCCCATCACTGACCGATCGGGAGGAGCGCGGCCGTGGCTTGGGTGGAAACGGGAGCGGGCGGCTATCACGTCGCCTTCGACGAGGAGGGCAAGGTGGTCTGCCGCAACGCGGCCGGCCGTCTGCTGAAGGCCGTCCCGCCGAAGCTGAACGACGACCCGGTGGTCGTCGGCCTCAGGCAGCTCACCGAGTGGCTGGAGGCGCACCGGCGCGGCTGCCTGGAGACCGCCGAACGGTGGATGGTCCGCTCGCTGCCGGTGCCCGCCGCCGTCGTCACCGCCGTCTGGGCGGACGAGGCGTGGCAGGAGGTGCTCCGCGACCTCGTGGTCACCGGCCCCGACGGCGCCGTCGCCGGCTTCCTGCGCGGCGCCGACGCCGAGCGCGGCCTCGGCCTGGTCGACCTCGACGGCGACACCGTCCGGCTCACCGCCGGCGAGCTCCGGATACCCCACCCGGTCCTGCTGGAGGACCTCGACGACCTGCGCGAGTTCGCGGTCGAACTCGGGGTCTCCCAGCAGGTCCAGCAGCTCTACCGGGAGGTCTGGATCCGGCCCGCGGACGTCACCGGCACCGAGGTCGACACCTACGCCGGCGGCCGCTTCGCCGCCCTGCGGGACCTGATCGGCCGCTGCACCAGGCTCGGCTACCGCGTCCGCGGCGGCCACGCCGTGCTGCCCGTCGTCGAGGACGGCCGCGCCCTGGAGGCCCGGGTCTGGGTCGGCGACTACTACGAGTACGACGAGTGCGAGACCGGCGCGCTCAGCTGGACCGGCCCGGACGGCAAGGTCCTGCCGCTGGCCGGGATCGGACCGGTCGCCTGGTCCGAGGGGATGCGGATGGCCGCCGCACTGTACGCCGGCCGCAAGACCGAAGGGGAGGAAGCCGCATGAGCACCACCACCGGAACCGACCGCGCCGCCGCCGGCGCCGGATCCGCCCGCCACGAACGCCTGCTGGAGGCCGGGGCGATCCTCGCCCCCGGCACCCTGGCCGGCGCCGGCGCCCCCGAGAGCGCCGCCGACGTGCTGACCGCCCGCGGCTACACCCACCCCGCCCTGGAGGGGCGCCGCATCGTCCGGCTGGTGCCCGGCTCGCTCGGCCCCGCCGAGGACCTCGCCGTCGACTTCCTCGGGCTCGCCCTCGACGGGGAGCCCGCCGAGGTCGGCCAGGTCCGCCAGGAGGCACTCGGCTTCCCCGCCTGGGCGCTGGTCCACGACCCCGCCAACGGCCACCACGCGCTCGCCCTGGTCAAGGAGATGGAGCGGCTCGCCCGCCAGGCCAAGTCCAAGCCCGGCCACGCCAAGGACGGCTTCGACGAACTCGCCCGCCGGCTCGGCCGCGCCGTCCCGCACTTCCTGCCCACCTACTGCGAGCAGGTCGGCCGGATCTTCCTGGAGCAGGACAACAAGACCTACGCGAGCACCTTCTTCGGCCGGGCCCGCGAGGCCGAGCGCACCCACAACCTCACCGTGGACGAGGAGCGGCTGCGCGCCGTCTTCCTGGAGTTCGCCCTGGCCGGCGCGCTCAGCGTCAAGGCGCTGCGCCAGTACGTCAAGGAGCTGGGCGACCGGCTCGACCCGCAGACCGCCTGGCAGCGGTTCCGCCAGCTGTGCACCGAGCGCTCGGCCGCCGGCATGGCGCCCTACGCCGGCATCGCCGAGGACGCCCGCGCCCTGCTGAAGGCCGCCGGCCTGGACCGCGCGGAGCACGAGCGGGCACTCCTCGCCGAACTCCTCGCCTCACCCTCCGTCAACCGGGCGCCCGCCTCGTTCTGGAAGAGCTGGCGCGAGTCCGTGGTCGAGCTCGGCCGGCAGGACGCCGCGGTCCGGGCCCGCCTGCTGGAGCTGCTGCCCGACCCGGCGGGCAACGACCGCGACGCCCAGGACGCCTTCTGGCTCTCGCTGCTCGCGGAGAGCGGCGCCGAGCGGCTGCTCACCGACCCCGCCGCCGTCGCCGCAGACCCGGCCGGGGACGCGCCCGCCGAGCCCGCCGGGGCCTGGCTGCGGCGCTGGACCAACCACCTCGGCCGCGGCTGGGGCGCCCGTGGACTGAACCCGGAGACCTTCGCCCTGGCCGTCCGGATGCTCGACCGGCTGCGCGCCGAGGGCGTCCCGGTCGACCTCTTCGACGGGGTCCGCCGCACCCCCGCCCAGGTCGAGATCCTCGACCTGCTGCTCACCGAGGGCATCCCCGTCGCCGACCCGCCCCCCGGTTTCGCCTTCTACCTCAAGGACTGGGTCGCCGTCTCCGGCCCGGAGGGCCGCACGCTCGCCGCCGTCGCCGCCGACCCGCGCCTGCGCCCCCTGCTGCGCACCGCCGTGCCGGACGTCTGGGACGCCGTCGACAGCCGCGGCCTCGCCGCCCGGCCGGTACTGCGCGAACTCTTCGTCGAGTGGTCCGAGGCCCGCGCCGAGGAACTGGAGGCCGCCCGCGGCCTGGAGAGCGCCTTCGGGCTGCTGCGCGAACTGACCGCCCACCGCCGGGGCATCCGCGACGAGAGCCCGGCCGCCGCGCAGCGGATCGCCGGCCTCGACGTCGCCGGCCTGCTCGCCGGCGCCCTGCGGGCCGGCATCCTCGACGAACTCGGCTGGCCCGCCCTGGAGGAGGCGCTGGCCGCCCTCGGCGCCGACGGCGGGGACACCCCCGGCTACGGCAACGGCCGCTCGCTCCCCGCCGGGCTGACCCTCCAGGAGGCCTGGCCGAACCTCGTGCTCGGCCTCGGCAACCAGGCCGTCGTGGTCGGCCCGCAGGGCATCGTGCTGGAGCACACCCTGCGCATCCCCGACAAGCAGGAGAGCCACCAGCGCCCCCGCTTCCGCTTCGTCGACGGCGAACTGCTGGTCGCCTGGTCCCTGGAGGGCAAGCAGCGCGCCTACTGGTCCGGCCGGCCCGCCGAGGTCTTCGAACTCGGCGGCGAGACCATCGTCCACTACTGGGGCGGCCGGGACGAGATCGAGGTCCCCACCGTCCCGCTGCCCGGCGGCGGCCGCAGCACCGGCCACCGCCCGCTGCACGTCGGCGACACCACGGCGCCCGCCCAGGACCACGTCCTCGGCGACGGCATCGGCCACTGGACCTCCCGCTGGGCCCGCGGCGGCCAGGTGCTGCAGGAGCTCGACGCCGCCACCGGCACCCTGGGCCGGGTCTCCGAGCCGCCGCGGATCGCCGCCGGCGCCGCCGCGGGCCGCCTCGACACCGGCCACACCCAGCTGCTGCCGCTCCTGCCCGGCCTGGAGAGCACCCCGCTCGGCACCGACGGCACCGTGCTCGGCAACTGGGTCCGGGTCGACGGCACCCGGGTCACCACCACCACCGCCGACGGCACCGTGCTCGTCGTCGACAACGCCGGGAGCGGGCACCGCACGTACCCGCTCGGCCTGCTCGCCCTGCCCGGTGGCGCCCGGCCGGTGGTCTCCAACGGCATCCGGCACGAGCTCGCCCTCGGCCTGCCCGCCGCGGACTCCCCGGCGGACGGCCCCGTCGCCGCCGACCGGACCGGCTTCACGGCCGACTTCGAGCTCGGCCGGCCCGGGGGTCTGGACGCCGCGGGCACCCCCGTCGTGCTGCCGATCTCCCACTGGCACCTGCTGAGCCCGCGCGACGAGCAGGGCTCGGCCCTGCTGCGCGCCGTCACCGACGAGCAGGCCGCCCGCCTCATCGACGCCACCTGGCCCGCGGACGCCGAACCCGTCCCCGCCGGGCAGCAGCGCTGGATCACCGTCCAGGGCGTGCGCCGCCCGGTCGTCAGCAGCGGGAAGGCCGTGGACGGGCTCCCGCTCGACGCGGTGGCCGAGGTCCTGCCGGGCATCACCCACCGCCGACTGCTGGCCGGCGTCACCGGCCTCGCCCGCACCGCCGCCAAGCTGCTCGACACGGTCGCCCGCTACCTGCCGCAGCCCGAGGACGTCTCCGCCACCGCCCGCAGCGGCCCCGAGTACCCCCACCGGCCGGAGCACGGCACCGACTACGAACTCGGCGAGGCCGTTCATCTGCTGCTGCCCGGGCTCGCCGGGTTCGGACGCTCCTGGGAGCGCAGCGCGAGCTACCGCGTCCTCAACAACCTCCGGACGGTCACCGCCGTCCTCGCCGAGCCGCCGGCGGCCGACGGCGACGGCTGGAGCACCCCGCGGACCGTGGAGCTGCACGGCGACGACAACCACCACGGCTGGCTGACCGCGCTCGGCCGGCTCGGCACCCTCGCCTACGCCGCCGCCGCGCCGCTGACCTCCGCCGAGCGGCGTGCCTCGCTCGGACTGCTGCTCACCGAGCTCACCACCGGGCCGCTCGCCGACCGCGGCGCCACCCTGCGCGAGGTCCTGCTCACCGAGCCGCTGAACGACCCGCGGGCCGACGAGGGCAAGCACGAGCGCCGGGCCGGCCAGGTCTGGCGGCACGGCGACCGCACCGTCGTGCTGCTGGCCTGCAGCCACCACGACGACGACAAGGTGTACTGGCTCGCCGCCGACCACGACCCGAGCGGGGCCTTCGGCCCGGTCGCCCACTTCGGCACCGGCCGGGAGCGCGTCACCGAGGAGCGGCTCTCGGCCGCCTGGTTCACCCGGTTCACCGCCCTGCTCGCCGAGCGCGGCGCCACGACCCACCGCGGCGACCGCGCCGCCGACCTCGGCGAGCGCACCGGCATCGGCGCCATCCGTTCCGCCGTGCTGCTCAGCCCCACCGAGGCGCTCATCCACTGGTACGGCGCGCCGCTGCCCGCCGAGGCGCTCAAGGAGTACGGCCTCAAGTCCGCCGAGGCCAAGGCCGCCCGCGACTGGCTGCGCGGCCGCGACCGCTCCGTCCTCGTCGAGGTCTGGGCGGCCCTGATGCCCGCCGACCCCGAGGACCTCTGGACCACCGGGCCGGACACCGCGGCCGGCGCCGCCCGCTGGACCGAGCGCCTCGGACGGCTCGTCACTCTGCCCGCCGAGGAGCAGGCCACCGTCAGCGGCACCCGGATCCAGGTCGTCGAGGAGATCCTGAACGCCGCCACCACCCCCTGGCTCAGCCGCACCACCCGCCAGCGGGTGCGCGCGGCGGACGACGGCGGCGACATCCGCCTGCGCGCCGACGACGGCGACGCGCTGCCGGAGTACAACAGCCTCTCCGACGCGGCCACCGCCCTCGCCTGGCTCGCCTACCGGCTGCCCTGGAACAGCCCGCTGCGCGCCCGGCTCGCCCCGGCCGTGGAGGCGCTGCGCACCCGGCTGGCCGACCCCGGGCTGCTGCTCGCCTACGAGCTGCGCCGCAACAGCAAGGGCGTGCCGCTGGCCGGCTTCCTGCGCACCCGCTACGGCCTGCCCGCCGAGGGCGGCGGTGACGCCGACGGACTGGTCCGCTGCGGCGAGGCCGTGGTGCTGACGCCCTCGCACGACGAGGCCGAGCAGATCTGGTGGCGCCCGGCCGGCCTCACCGGGCCGCAGGACCCGGCGCTGGACCTGCTGGAGGGCTTGGCCGACAGCCACTGGTTCTCCCGGCAGCGGCCCGTCCTCACGGCGCTCCTGAACGGGGACCTCGACCGGCTGGTCGCCCTGCCGGAGCCGCCCGCCGGGGCCGGCGCCGAGGGCGCGGCCGCCGCCGGTGACGCCGGGGCCGAGCTCTGGCAGCACCACCCGCTGCTCACCGTGCCCGAGCTGGTCACCGAGGTCGCCAAGACCCACGAGCTGGGCGAGGACGCCGCGGTGGTCTACCTCCAGCTGCTCGCCCTGCCCGACCCGACCGACCGCAACGTCGCCCGCTGGACCGGCTGGAGGCCCGCCCGGCTCAAGAAGGCGCGGGCCGAACTCGTGGCCGCCGGGCTGGTCCTGGAGGCCAAGCGGGCCCGGGCCGGCCGCAGCTGCTTCCTCCCCGGCGGCTGGCAGGAGGCCAAGGCCCCCGGCCTGCCCGTCGAGACCTGGAAGTCCGGTCTCTACGATCTGCCCACCCACCACGTCGCGCTGCCGCAGCAGGCCGTCCCCGAGCTGTTCGCCCGGGCCTGGCGGCGCGTCACCGACGGGGACGCCCCCGGCTTCGAACAGCTCCAGACCGGCAAGCGCAGGAAGGCCCGCCGATGACCACCACCACAGCCACTCCCACCGGCGCCGCCGGGCCCGCCGACCGGCAGGTCGTCCCTCCGGAGGAGAAGTACACGGCCGAACTGGAGTTCCTGGCCGCGCACGACTCCGGCCCGCGTCCGCCCGGCTGGCGGCTCACCCCGCGCGCCGTCGTCACCTTCGTGATGGGCAGCGGCGGCGAGAAGCTCAAGGCCGGCCGCCGGAGCCTGGCGATCGAGCAGAAGTTCGTCGGGGAGCGGGCCCTGGTCGAACGCTGCGTCGTCACCCTGGCCGGCGAGCGCGGCCTGCTGCTCGTCGGCGAGCCCGGCACCGCCAAGTCGATGCTCTCCGAGCTGCTCGCCGCCGCCGTCTGCGGCACCAGCGGACTCACCGTCCAGGGCACCGCCGGCACCACCGAAGACCAGCTCAAGTACGGCTGGAACTACGCGCTGCTGCTCGCCAAGGGCCCCAGCCGCGAGGCCCTGGTGCCCTCGCCGGTGCTCACCGCGATGACCACCGGCGCGGTCGCCCGGGTCGAGGAGGTCACCCGCTGCCTCCCCGAGGTCCAGGACGCCCTGGTCTCGCTGCTCTCCGAGCGGCGGATCGCCGTCCCCGAACTCGCCGGAGGCCCGGACGGCCAGCTGCACGCCGTCCCCGGGTTCACCCTGATCGCCACGGCCAACCTGCGGGACAAGGGCGTCAGCGAGATGTCCGCCGCCCTCAAGCGGCGGTTCAACTTCGAGACGGTGGGCCCGATCGGCAGCCTCGCCGCCGAGGTGGACCTGGTCCGCCGCCAGTCCACCGCCGCCGTCGCCCGCGCCGGGGCGGCCTTCGCGGTCGACGACGCGGTGCTGGAGGCCCTGGTCACCGCCTTCCGCGACCTGCGGACCGGCCGCTCGACCGAGGGCTGGGACGTCGAGCGCCCGTCCACCGTGATGAGCACCGCCGAGGCCGTCTCGGTGGCCACCGCGCTCGGGGTCACCGCCGCCTACCTGCCCGACGGCGGGGACCTGCTCGGCCGGCTGCCCGGCCAGCTGATCGGCGTGGTCCGCAAGGACGACCCGGCCGACGGCGCCCGGCTGCTCGGTTACTGGGACGGCCCGGTCCGCCGTCGCGCCGAACAGGGCGCCGCCACCTGGCGCACCCTCTGGGACCTGCGCTCCGCCCTGGAGCACTGAGCCCCACCGGCCCGGGGGCGGGGGCCCCCCCCGGGCGCGGCGCCCCCCCCGCCCGCCGCCGTGGGGAGCCGGCACCGT
>NZ_JBHJRC010000306.1:0-9904 GCF_042261735.1 Kitasatospora sp. NPDC056327
GGCCCGGACGGTTCCCCGTCCGGGCCCACGGCGTCGCCCGGTGTCGGCCCTAGGGCGTGTCTTGTGGATCTTGTCGGACAGGCCGCGGCGTTGGGGTGCGTGCATCGCAAGGCGGAGGAGGGAGCCACTGCGGAGCATCGGCGACCGACGACAACGCGGCGAGGTGCGTGCCCCGGCGTCGCGGGCCCGGCGGTGATCCACAAGAGACGCCCTAGACCGCGCGGTTGCGCCGCTGCGCCAGCTCGTCCGCCGGATCGTGGCCGACCACCGTCTCGCCGGTGTCGGTCCGCTCGGCGTGCAGCCGCTCCAGGGTCAGCTCCAGCTCCTGCCGGACCGCGCCGACCGCGATCCCGAAGACCCCCTGGCCGCCCTTCATCAGGTCGACCACCTGCTGGGGCGTCGTGCACTCGTACACCGTCGCGCCGTCGCACATCAGCGTCAGCCCGGCCAGGTCGGCGACGTCGGCGGCCTGCAGATGGGCGACCGCCACCCGGATGTTCTGCAGCGAGACGCCGGCATCCAGCAGCCGCTTGACGATCTTCAGCAGCAGGATGTCGCGGAAGCTGTAGAGCCGCTGGCTGCTCACCGGGTACACCGAGCGCACACTGGGCTCCAGCAGGCCGGTCCGGGCCCAGTAGTCCAGTTGCCGGTAGGTGATCCCGGCCGCCGCGCAGGCGGTCGGGCCCCGGTAGCCGATCAGCTCCGACGTCGGCGCGAGCCGCTCCAGGGCCGGCTGGCCAGGCTGCACCGCGGGGAACCGGCCCACCCTCGGGAGTTCGGTCGTCCGGGGCAGTTCGGTCACCGTGCGGCTGGTGCGCGGCAGGTGCACGGCGCACAGGCCTCCCGTGGCCACTTCATCGCCAGTGCCGGTCATGCCTACCTCCGTCCACTCGTGCTGCGGGCAACCCGGGCCGCGGGTGTCGGACACCCGGGCAGCCCCTCCTGACGGTAGGCAGTCCCCTATGGCCCGTCAACGATCGCCACGCCGAGCCGAACAGACCACATCGCTCAGGAGTGTGGTTTTTCGTGCCCCCAGTGTGGGTAGGTGGACGCGTTTTGGCAAAACAGTCGTATCAGTTGCGACATGTCGGCCCGCGGCCCCGTTCCGGGCAGTCCCCGGCCGCGCGTCCCGGCGCGGGAGCCCCCGCGGCGCGCGCTACTGCGGGCCGCCCCCGCCGAAGTCCTCCGGCGACACCTGGTCGAGGAACTCGCGGAACTTCTCGACCTCGTCCTCCTGCTCGTCCGGGATCGCGATGCCCGCCTCGGCGAGCACCTCCTCGCTCCCGTAGATCGGCGTCCCGGTGCGCAGCGCCAGCGCTATCGCGTCGGACGGCCGGGCACTCACCTCCACGCCGCCGGCGAAGACCAGTTCGGCGTAGAAGACGCCCTCGCGCAGATCGGTGATCCGGACCTCGGTGAGCTGCTGGCCGAGCGCCTCCAGGACGTCCTTGAACAGGTCGTGCGTCAGCGGGCGCACCGGCGTCATGCCCTGCTGGGCGAAGGCGATCGCGGTCGCCTCGCCGGGGCCGATCCAGATCGGCAGGTAGCGGTCGCCCCCGACCTCCCGGAGCAGCACGATCGGCTGGTTGGAAGGCATCTCCACCCGGACACCCACGACGTCGAGCTCATTCACACAGGCAACCCTATGGCTCCCGCCCCGGATATGAAAGCGCAGCGCCGACGGCGCTGGTCAGGGCCGTGGATCCGGGCCGCGCCCGTGCCGGGGCGGGCTCCCGGACCGCCTCAGGTGCGGCTGCGCAGACCCGCCTGGACCATGGCGGCGTGCAGCCTGACCGACAGTGTCGCCAGCTCCCGGGCGGTGGCCTCGGCGTGCGCCCTGGTCTGCGGGTTCCGGTGCCGCCGCAGCGGCGCGACGACCTGCTCGACCAGCGCGATCTCCCGGTCCGCCGCCGCCTTCATGGCCCTCAGGTGGCGCGGCTCCAGCCCGAACCGCCCGAGTTCCGCGACCAGCCGGGCGACCTGCAGCGCCTCGCCGTCGTACCCGCCGTCCGGGCCGGGGACGACCAGCCCGTAGGACTCCCACTCGATCAGCGCGGCCTCGCCGGCCTCGGCGGCGGCCAGCAGCTCGGCCCGGCCGAGCCGGACCCCCGCGGAGGCCTCGGCCGAGGCGGTCAGCTCGCGGTCCGCCTCCTCCAGCGGCCCCGGGCGGCTGTCGGCGGGCCCGGGCAGCGCCGGCGGGCTCTCGCCGCGCTCGATCGCGTCGAGGTGCTCGCGGATCACCCGCAGCGGCAGGTAGTGGTCACGCTGCATCCGCAGCACGTAGGCCAGCCGCTCGACGTCGGCCGGACTGAACTTGCGGTAGCCCGAGGGCGTGCGCTGCGGCTCGACCAGCCCCTCCGCCTCCAGGAAGCGGATCTTGGAGATGGTCACCTCGGGGAAGTCGTCGCGCAGGAAGGCGAGCACCGCGCCGATGCTCAGCAGTTCGGCGGCGCCGCGCCGCCGGCCGGCGGGCCGGTCCGGCCGGACCGGCTGCCTGGGGGCCGCGACCACCCCCCGCGCGCCCTGGTCCTGCTGGGGACCGGACGGTGCGGGGGTGGCCGCCCCGAGCGGAGCGGAAGGGGTGTTCGGACTCACTCGGGCTCCTGCCGACGTTGGTTTCAGTACCCCCGGTTGTGGCTGGCGAAGAAGACCAGCCGGTACTTCCCGATCTGCACCTCGTCGCCGTTGTTCAGGGCGACCTCGTCGATCCGCTCCCGGTTGACGTAGGTGCCGTTGAGGCTGCCGACGTCGGCGACGGTGAAGCCGCCGCCCGGCGTCCGGCGGAACTCCACGTGCTTGCGGGAGACCGTGACGTCGTCGAGGAAGATGTCGCCCTGCGGGTGGCGGCCGGCCGTGGTCTTGTCCGAGTCCAGCAGGAACCGGCTGCCGGAGTTCGGGCCGCGCTGGACGATCAGCAGGGCCGAACCCGGGGGCAGCGCGTCGATCGCCGCGAGCACCTCGGCCGAGAGCGCCGGAGTGCCGGTGCCGGTCGTGGTGTTGGGGTCGTAGGACTCCAGACCGGAGATCGAGATGGTCGAGGTGGTCTCTGCCGAGCCCTCGGGCAGCAGCCCGCCGCGCAGCGCCGTACCGCAGTTGGAACAGAAGCGGGCCGAGGCCGGGTTCGGGTTGCCGCACCTGGGGCACGGAGTGGGGCCAGCCATGTTCACAGCCTCCTGGCGCGGCACACCCGAGGGGTTGTGCCCGGCGTACGGGTCCGGGGCAAACCCTCCACCAGAGGTTGAGGGTCCTGCCGGGAAACCTATGCGCGGGGCGCCGGAGGGGTCAACCGACGCGCCGTAGCCCGCCTGATTACCCGCGTACTGGGCACCGGCACCGTCCCGGAACAGCGGACGCTCGGCGCCGTACTCCGCGCCCTCCGGGGCGGAGCGCATGCCCGGCACGCCGGGCTCGTCGTCCCGGCGGTGCAGCGCGGTGGGCGCCTCCGCCGCGGCCGCGTTGCGGCCCTTGTTGCGACCGAAAAACTTGGAGAAGAAACTCACGGGCGAATCCCCTTGCGTGTGACAGACCCGCCCGTGGGGCAGGGTGAGAGCCTCGGACAAGATGCGGGCCCGGTCGTGGATCGGGCCGGCGGGTGTGGCACTCCGAACGTGACGGTCACTTCGGAGCCGGCTTGGCGTACTGCGGCGTCTTCGGATCGACCAGCGCGTCGACGACCACCCTCTGCTGCTGGGAGATCGTCGCGCGCGCCTGGTGACTCTCCAGGGTACGGACCACACCTCCCGGAATGTTCAGCGCGGGGGTGAGGTCCTGCGGGTTCCCCACGACGGTGAAGCGGTAGGGCGCCGAGACCTTCTTGCCGTCGATCTGCACACCGCCGCCGGACACGTCCGTGAAGTAGGTGTTGACCACCACGCGCACATCGTTGATCTGAATCGCCTCCGCCCCCGCCGCTCTGAGTTCCTGCAGGGTGTCCAGCAGCATATCCGCCTTCACCTGCCCTTGGGGATCATCGACCGTCAGTACGATGCCCGGACCGGTGGCGCGGACGGTCCCGGCGAGGACGCCGAGTTCCGTCACCTTCTTCCTGGTCTGTTCCTGGGCCTCCTTGGCCTGGTTGGAGCTGTTCTCCAACTTCGCCAGGGACTGCTCCAGCTCCGCCTTCTCCTGCTGGAGACGCTGCTGACGGCTGTCCAGTTCGTCGAGGATGCGGACCAGGTCCTCCTGGCGCGCGCCACGCAGCTGGCTGTGGTGGTCGTTGGTCGAGCGGACCTGGATCGCCAGCCCCAGGCCGAGCGAGAACAGCAGGACGGCCACGAGGAGTTGGCCGCGCGACAGCCGCGGCGGCCACATCGCGGCCTTCAGCCGGCGCCGTCCGGAGTGGCGGTCGACGACCTGCGCGGAGACGGACATCGGCGGGAAGTCGGGCTCCTCCGCCTCGTCCTCCCCCTCCCCGTCGTCCTCCGGCTCCGGTTCCCGCACCGGGCCCGGCGCACCGGCTCCCGTCCCGGGCGGCCCCGCCGTCACTTCCGGCGCACGCGCGGGCGCGGGAAGCACTGCGGGGGCGCGCTCCGGAGCAGGCCCTGCGGCCGGCGCGGGGGCGGCCGGGGCAGCAGCGGCGGCCGGTTCGGCAGGCCCGGCAGCTTGTCCGCGGGCGGCCCCGGGAGGCCCTGCCAGGGGCCCGGGCCCGGCCACCGTCCGCCGGCCCTCCACCCGCTCCTCCGCTGCCCGCGCGGGCAGCTTCCGCAGCGTCTCCGGGGGCACCTCGGGCTCCCCGGGCGCCGCCCGCCGCCCGGCCGGCGCGCTCACCGTCCCGCCCTCGGAGCCCTCCCCTCGCTTCTCGTCCCGCACAGCTTCTCCCGCCGATCCGTCCACGTTCTCCTCCACCGCGCGCTCGCGGTCCGGCTCAGGCACGGAAGACATGGCGCCGGATCGCCGCAGCATTGGAGAAGATGCGGATGCCGAGGACGACGACCACACCCGTGGACAGCTGCGAGCCGACCCCCAGCTGGTCGCCGAGGAAGACGATCAGCGCCGCCACCACCACGTTCGACAGGAACGAGACGACGAACACCTTGTCGTCGAAGATCCCGTCCAGCATCGCGCGCACGCCGCCGAACACCGCGTCCAGCGCCGCGACCACCGCGATCGGCAGGTAGGGCACCACGGCGTCGGGCACCTCGGGCTGGACGAAGAGTCCGACGACGACCCCGATCACGAGACCCAGTACGGCAATCACGGTGTAGCTGCTCCTGTCGCTGCGGAGGACGACCCGGTGGTGGTCGCGGAGGGCGGGTGGGAGGTCGAGCTCCTGGCCGGGGCGCTCGGCGAGCGCTTCCCGCCGGCCTTCGTGGACGCCGAGACCTCGGGGGACGGGCCCGCCGAACCGGACGGGCCCGGCGTCGTCCCCGGGGCCGTCGGCCCCGGGGAGGGCCCGGTGGCCGACGGGCTCGGCGTCGTGCCCCCCGTCGCACTCGCACCCGGTGTCGGCGAGGCCTCGGGAGAGGCGGGCTGGGCGGTCCGCAGGGTGACGCCGACGGCCGCGGGCAGCGTGAGGCTCTTGTGGGCCGACATGGTCGACTTGATGCCGTACTTCTGCTGGAGCAGCCCCAGGTACTGGCCCGCCATCGCCCGCTCGAAGGCGTTCAGCAGCTGGGTCCCGTCCCCCAGCGCCTGCACGGTGTACGGGGGCACCAGGGGCCGGTTGTCCACCAGTACCGCCTCACCGGCCGCGCGGATCGCCGAGAGCGCGGTGAGCCGCTGCCCGTTGATCGAGACGGCCTCCGCTCCCGAGGCCCAGAGCCCGTTCACCACCAGCTGCAGATCGCGGTCGCGCAGCCGCCCGCTGTTGGAGAACCCCTGCCCGGAGCGCGGGTCGACGTTGCCGCCGCCCCCGGTGCCGGCCGCGTCCTCCAGGACCAGCTTCACGCCCGGTCCGGTCACCTCGCCCAGGCCGACCGCGCCGGCCAGCACCGCCGGGTCGCCGTCCCCCGGGGCGAGCGCCCCCTGCTGAGTGCTGTCGACCTTCCGGCGCAGGTCCTGGACCTGCTGCTGGAGGTGGTCCGCCGAGCCGTTGGCATCGTTGATCCGGTGGACCAGGGCGTCGCGCTCCCGGGCGAGCGTCGGCTCGGCCTCGTGCGCGTTCACCGCCCCGACCGTGATCACCGTGCCGACCAGTGCCAGCCCGGCCCCCAGCGTCAGCAGACCCCGGACCGTCCCGGGTATCCGGTACGGTCCGTCCCCGCCCCGCGCGGCCGCCGCTTCGGCGTACCCCTCGTCGAGGCTGTGGTCCATCACGTTGGTCAGCAGCGACATCGAGGCGTCCGGACGGTTGTACCGTCCACTGCTGGCACCCGGCCCCGGCGTCGCTGACATGCGGTCCATCGTCCCATGTCGCGCGGGGCCCCCGTGCACGCCCCCTGACCTGCGATCATGCCAAACCAGGCGGACCATGACCAACCGCTCGAAACGGACAGCGGGGCGGGCCGGCCGAAGCCGTCCCGCCCCGCTCCCGCCTCACCTGCCGGCGCCGTCGACCACCGCCGCCCACTCGTCGAGCAGGGCCTCGGTCGCCGCGCCGTCCGGGCCCTCCGCCCACAGGTGCGTGACCGCCTCGGCCGGGTCGGGCAGGACCAGCGTCCACCGCCCGTCGGCCTCGACCACCCGGACGCCGTCGGTGGTGTCCAGCCGCCGGCTGCCGGCCGCCTCGACCACCGAGCGCATCACCATGCCCTTGGCCGCCCACGGCGTCGCGATGTCACGCCGGCGGATGTGCGCCTGCGGGATCCGCGCGTCGATCTGGCTCAGCGTGAGCTGGGTGCGGGCCACCAGGCCGACCAGCCGGACGAACGCCGCCGCCCCGTCCAGCACCCCGCTGAACTCGGGGACGACGAAGCCGCCGCGCCCGTCGCCGCCGAACACCGTGCCCTCGGCGGAGGCCGCCTTGGCCAGGTCGTCCGGCGTGGTCGTGGTCCAGGTGACCTGCGTGCCGTGGTACGCCGCGACCTGCTCGGCGATCCGGGTCGTGGTGACCGGCAGCGCCACCTGCCCGCTGCGTCGCTCGGCCGCGACCAGGTCCAGCAGGACCAGCAGCGCCCGGTCGTCGTCGATCACCCGGCCCAGCTCGTCCACGAAGGCCACCCGCTCGCCCACCGGGTCGAAGCGCACGCCGAAGGCGGCCCGCGAGGACGCGACCAGCTCACCCAGCCGGGCGAGCCCGGCCCGCCGCTCCTCGGCGTCCTCGGTCGGCCGTGCCTCGTCCAGCCCGCTGGAGACGGTCAGCGCCTCCACCCCGAGCCGGCCGAGGATGCTCGGCAGGACGAGCCCCGCACTGCCGTGCGCGGTGTCCACGACCACCTTGAGCCCCGCCTCCCGCACGCCCGTGGTGTCCACGGTCCGCAACAGGTTGCCCGCGTAGGAGTCGAAGACGCTGGACGGGAAGGTCAGGTCGCCGATCTCGCCCGGGAAGGCCCGCCGGTACTCCTGGCGCGCGTAGACGCGGTCGAGCTTGCGCTGCCCGGCCTGCGAGAGGTCGGCCCCGCGCTCGTCGAAGAACAGGATGTCCAGCGAGTCCGGCACTCCGGGAGTGGTCCGCAGGAAGATCCCGCCGGCGCTGCCCCGCGCGGTGTGCTGCCGGGCCACCGGCATCGGCACGTTCTCCAGGTCCCGGACGTCGATCGCGCTGGTCTGCAGCGCCGAGATCATCGCCCGCTTGAGCGCCCGCGCACCCCGGGAGTGGTCCCGCGCGATGGTGACGGTCGCCCCCTTCTTCAGGGTGGTCGCGTACGCGCCGGCCAGCCGCACGGCCAGCTCCGGGGTGATCTCGACGTTGAGGATCCCGGACACGCCGCGGACCCCGAAGAGGTGCTCCTGGCCGCGGGACTCCCAGATCACCGAGGTGTTGACGACCGCGCCGGCCTCGATGGTCTTGAACGGGTAGACGCGGACGTTGGCCGCGATGATCGACTCCTCGCCGACCAGGCACTCGTCCCCGATCACCGCCCCGTCCTCGATCCGGGCGGCCCGCATCACGTCGGTGTTCTTGCCGACCACACAGCCCCGCAGATTGCTCTGCGGCCCGATGTACACGTTGTCGTGGACGACCGTCCGGTGCAGGAAGGCACCGCGCTTCACCACGACGTTGCTGCCGAGCACGGTGTGCTCGCGGATCTCCACACCGCCCTCGACCTTGGCGTAGTCACCGATGTACAGCGGCCCGCGGAGCACCGCCTCCGGGTCCACCTCGGCACCCTCGGCCACCCAGACGCCCGGGGAGATCTCGAAGCCGTCGATCTCGACGTCGACCTTCCCCTCAAGGACGTCCGCCTGCGCCTTGCCGTAGCTCTCGTGGGTGCCCACGTCCTCCCAGTAGCCCTCGGCCACGTAGCCGTAGACCCGCTTGCCCTCCTTCAGCAACTGCGGGAAGACGTCACTCGACCAGTCCACGGACTCGCCGGCCGCCACGTAGTCGAAGACCTCGGGCTCCATCACGTAGATCCCGGTGTTCACCGTGTCCGAGAAGACCTGGCCCCAGGTCGGTTTCTCCAGGAAGCGTTCGACCCGGCCCTCGTCATCGGTGATCGTGATACCGAACTCAAGGGGATTGGGCACCCTGGTGAGACAGACGGTGACCAGTGCGTTCTTGCTGCGGTGAAACTCGATCAATTCGGAGAGGTCGAAGTCGGTCAGCGCATCGCCGGAGATCACCAGAAAGGAGTCGTCCTTCAGTGCGTCCTCGGCGTTCTTGACACTCCCCGCGGTACCGAGCGGGGTCTCCTCGTTCGCATAGGTGAGGTGCATCCCCAGCTCTTCGCCGTCACCGAAGTAGTTCTTCACCAGTGAGGCCAGGAACTGCACGGTCACGACGGTGTCGGAGAGACCGTGCCGCTTCAGCAGCCGAAGCACGTGCTCCATGATCGGCCGGTTGGCGACCGGAAGCAGCGGCTTCGGCATGCTGGACGTCATCGGGCGAAGTCGAGTGCCTTCGCCCCCTGCCATAACTACGGCTTTCATTACGGGTGCGTCCTCCTTCGCGGTGGTGGACCCTCTAGGTCCATCAAAGCGTTCCAGAGGTGGTCTACCCGGAAGGTATCGTCCGACGCACCGTGTCGCCGTGGGACTTCTCTCAGATCACGTCTCAGACGGTGGACGCCCGGGAGCCGGCTGCGCCGCGGACGATCTGCCGCACCTGGACCGCGTAAAGAATGGCGGCCCACCAGTACAGGGTCGTGCCCCACCAGATGAATGCCCAGCTCACGATCTCGGCCGGCCGGGCGATCCAGCTGTCCCCGGAGCCGAGCAGCAGAAGCGGAAACGCGTACATCAGGTTGAATGTCGCGGCCTTCCCCAGGAAACTCACCTGGAGCGGCCCGTAGCCGTGCCGGTTGAGAATCGGCAGGAGCGCCGCGATAAACAGCTCACGGGCCAGCAGGACCGCCGTCAGCCACCACGGCAGGATCTCACGCCAGGTCAGACCGACCAGGGTGGAGAGCACGTAGAGCCGGTCGGCCAGCGGGTCGAGCAACTGCCCCACCCGGCTGATCTGCCCCCACTTCCGGGCGAGTTTTCCGTCCAGGTAATCACTGATGCCGCTGAGCATCAGGATCAGCAAGGCCCATCCGTCGTTGTTCGGCCCGTCGAACACCGGCCAGAGGATCAGCCAGAGGAAGAGCGGAACACCGACCAGCCGGCCCATGCTCAGCAGGTTGGGGATGGTGAGGACGCGATCGGTCTGGACCCGCGTCTCCTGGACCTCCACCCGGGGGCCTCCTGTCACGTATGACAACTTTGCTCGTCGACCTTACAACAGAGAAGCCCCCGACCGATTACCGGCGGGGGCTTCTCCAGAAAATTTGTTCGGCGGCGTCCTACTCTCCCACAGGGTCCCCCCTGCAGTACCATCGGCGCTGTGAGGCTTAGCTTCCGGGTTCGGAATGTAACCGGGCGT
>NZ_JBHJRC010000307.1:0-9877 GCF_042261735.1 Kitasatospora sp. NPDC056327
GGACCCCGGCCTGCGCCGGGGTCCGGCCGCCCGCGCCTCGGCGTACGTCCCCGGTGCCCCGGCCGGTAGGGTTTCCTCTCGGCCGGGGCACCGCCGTGCCGTCCGCCGACACCCCGCACCGAGACCGGAGACCGAACGCCATGAAGCTCGATTCCTTCCTCCTGGAGATCCTGGTCTGCCCGCAGTGCCGGGCCAAGCTCGTCGAGGGCGGCACCGAGGAGCAGCCGGAGCTGCTCTGCACCGGTGAGAGCTGCGGCCTGGTCTACCCGGTACGCGACGGCATCCCCGTCCTGCTGGTGGACGAGGCCCGCCGCCCGGCCTGATCCTGGACGGGGCGGCCCCGCGCCGACCCGGTACCGCCCCGGGGCCGGCCGCCCCGCGCCCGCCGTTCGCCGTCCTCAGCGCCCAGCCAGCAGCCGGAGGCCCGCCGCATGCTCGACGACACCCTGCTCGACGACCCGGCCGCCCTCCGGCGCGCCGACCACGACAGCGCCCTGCTCGCCCTCGCCGGGGCCGGCGCCCGGGTCCGCACCGCCCTGCGGCTCGCCGAGGCCGCCGGCCTGGACCGGCTGCGGCCCGACGGCCGCCCGCGCGCCGTCCTGGTCGCCGGGCACGGCAGCGCGCTGACCGCGGGGGAGATGCTCGCGGCCCTGGCCGGCACCGCGAGCCTGGTCGTCCCGCTGCCGCCCGGCGACGCCGCGTCCGTCCCGCGCCCCGACCGGGCCACCGCGCCGGCCGCCTTCACGGCCGGCCTGACCTGGCAGCTCCCCGGCTGGGCGGGCCCGCTCGACCTGCTGGTGATCAGCTCGGCCGACGGCGGCGAGCGGGGCCTGGTCGCCCTCGCCGAGCAGGCCTACGCGCGCGGCTGCGCGGTCGTCGTCACCTCGCCCGAGGGCAGCCCGCTGGCGGGGGCCGCGCTGCAGGTGCGGGCACTGCCGCTGCCGTTCGTGCCGTCCGCCGTCGAGCCCGCCGAACCCGGCGCCGCCCCCGGCCACGGCACCGAGCCGGACCTGCCCGCCGAGGACCCGGCCGCGCTCTGGGCCCACCTCACCCCGCTGCTCGCGCTCACCCAGAAGCTCGGCGTCACCCAGCTGGCCTACGACGCGCCGTCGCGCACCGCCGACCTGCTGGACGCCACCGCCGTCCGCTGCCGGCCCGACGCCGCCGCGTACACCAACCCGGCCAAGGGCCTGGCCGCCCGGCTGGCGGGCACGGTCCCGCTGCTCTGGGCCGAGGGCGCGCCGGCCGGGGCGGCGGCCGGACGGTTCGCCGCCCAGCTCGCCGACCGGGCCGGCCGCCCGGCGCTGGCGGGTGCGCTCCCACAGGTGCTCACCGCCCACCGCGGCATGTTCACCGGGCAGCTCGGCGCGGGCGCCGACCCCGACGACTTCTTCCGCGACCGGGTCGAGGAGCCGGACCCGCTGCACCTCCAGGTCCTGCTGCTGCGTCAGATCCCCGGCGGGACCGCGGGCGGCGCGGCGTCCGGCGGCGACACGCCCGGGGAGGCGGACGGCGGCCCCGCCGAGGTGCCGGCCGACGACGCGGGCCCGCGCAGCTACGGCGTCACCCGGGCGCACCGGCTCGCCGCCGCCCACGACGTGCGGCTCACCGAGTACGCGAGCCGCCGCGCCGACCCGCTGCACGCGCTGGCCGACCTGGTGGCGCTCACCGACTTCGCCGCCGTCTACCTCGGGCTGGCCGCCGCGCAGGCCTGAGCCCGCCCGGAGCGGCCCGGTACCGTATGCGCTCGACAACGACCGGATCACCGGATCACCGGACGACCGGGCAACGGGCCGCGCGCACGGCCCCCGACGGAGGGACCTCCCGAGCATGAGTACCGAAGGCGGTACCAGGGCGCTGGTCGCGGCGCTGACCGCGAACCTCGGCATCGCGGTGAGCAAGTTCGTGGCCTTCGCCTTCTCCGGCTCCTCCTCGATGCTCGCCGAGGGCGTCCACTCGCTGGCCGACTCCGGCAACCAGGTGCTGCTGCTGGTGGGCGGCAGGCGGGCCCAGCGGGCGGCCACTCCCGAGCACCCGTTCGGCTACGGGCGCGAGCGGTACATCTACGCGTTCCTGGTGTCGATCGTGCTGTTCAGCGTCGGTGGCATGTTCGCCGTCTACGAGGGCTACGAGAAGATCGCCCACCCGCACGAGCTGGACAACTGGTACTGGCCGGTGGGCGTACTGGTCCTCGCCATCGCCCTGGAGGGCTGGTCGTTCTTCACCGCGTTCCGCGAGGCCGTCAAGGACAAGGGGACGCACGGCTGGTCGGCGTACATCCGCCGGGCCAAGGCGCCCGAGCTGCCGGTCGTGCTGCTGGAGGACGCCGGCGCGCTGATCGGTCTGGTGCTGGCGCTGTTCGGCGTCGGACTGACCGTGATCACCGGGGACGGGGTCTGGGACGGCGTCGGCACGCTGTGCATCGGTGTGCTGCTGATCGCCATCGCCTTCGTCCTGGCGATCGAGACCCGGTCGCTGCTGCTCGGCGAGTCGGCCCACCCCGAGGTGGTGGCCCGGATCCGGGACGCGCTGGTCGACCACGACACCGTCGACCGGGTCATCCACATGCGGACCCTGCACCTCGGTCCGGAGGAACTGCTGGTCGCCGCCAAGATCGCCGTCCCGGCCGACTCGACGGCCGTCGAGGTCGCCACGGCGATCGACGCCGCCGAGACCAGGGTCCGGCGGGCGGTGCCGATCGCACGGGTGATCTACCTGGAGCCGGACATCTACAGCGCCGAGAAGGAGGCGGCCGGCGACGACCCGTACGCCACGCCCGGCGGGCCCGTTCCCGGCGCCGCGCACTGACCGCGGACCGGGGCGGGAGCCGTGGCGCGGGGCCGGGGCGGCCGGTGGGGGAGGCCGAAAACGGCCGTAGCGGGCCGCCGTCCGGGACCGTCGGTGTAGATTCGTCCCCAGAGCCAGAACGTCGCTGCTGATGGCGGTCGATCGGCGGTCCGCCCCCCGCGGGGGCGGGCGCCGGTCGAGGGAGAGAGGTCCTCCGACGGTTTGTGCCGAGCAACAGGGCATCCGTGCCCGGCCGCGCCGTGCCGCGGGCCGGGCGCTCCTGCGCCGCCGCACACCCGGGCGGCCCGCCGTGTTGTGACGCACCCCAGGACCTTCGCCACGCCCACCCCTCAGCGAGGAGCAGACGCATGTCGACCGACACCACCGGTGACTTCAAGGTCGCCGACCTTTCCCTGGCCCCGTTCGGCCGCAAGGAGATCCAGCTCGCCGAGCACGAGATGCCCGGCCTGATGTCGATCCGCGCCGAGTACGCCGAGTCGCAGCCGCTCGCCGGCGCCCGGATCACCGGCTCGCTGCACATGACCGTGCAGACCGCCGTCCTCATCGAGACCCTCACCGCCCTCGGTGCCGAGGTCCGCTGGTGCTCCTGCAACATCTTCTCCACCCAGGACCACGCCGCCGCGGCCATCGCGGTCGGGCCGGAGGGCACCCCCGAGAACCCGCAGGGCGTGCCGGTCTTCGCCTGGAAGGGCGAGACCCTGGACGAGTACTGGTGGTGCACCGAGCAGGCGCTGACCTGGCCGAACGGCCAGACCCCGAACATGATCCTGGACGACGGCGGTGACGCCACCCTGCTGATCCACAAGGGCGTCGAGTTCGAGAAGGCCGGTGCCGCGCCGGACCCGTCCACCGCGGACAACGACGAGTTCCGGATCATCCTGGAGCTGCTCAACCGCACTCTCGTGGAGACCCCGAACAAGTGGACCGAGGTCGCCGCCACCATCAAGGGCGTCACCGAGGAGACCACCACCGGTGTCCACCGCCTGTACGAGATGCACCGTGACGGCAACCTGCTGTTCCCGGCGATCAACGTCAACGACTCGGTCACCAAGTCGAAGTTCGACAACAAGTACGGCTGCCGCCACTCGCTGATCGACGGCATCAACCGCGCCACCGACGTCCTGATCGGCGGCAAGGTCGCGGTCGTCTGCGGCTACGGCGACGTCGGCAAGGGCTGCGCCGAGTCGCTGCGCGGCCAGGGCGCCCGCGTCATCGTCACCGAGATCGACCCGATCTGCGCGCTGCAGGCGGCGATGGACGGCTACCAGGTCACCACCCTCGACGAGGTCGTCGAGACCGCCGACATCTTCATCACCACCACCGGCAACAAGGACATCATCATGGCCTCGCACATGGCCCGGATGAAGCACCAGGCCATCGTCGGCAACATCGGCCACTTCGACAACGAGATCGACATGGCCGGCCTGGCGAAGCTCCCGGGCGTCGTGAAGACCGAGGTCAAGCCGCAGGTCCACGAGTGGCGCAAGGCCGACGGCCGCACCATCATCGTGCTCTCCGAGGGCCGTCTGCTGAACCTGGGCAACGCGACCGGCCACCCGTCGTTCGTGATGTCCAACTCCTTCGCCAACCAGACGATCGCCCAGATCGAGCTGTTCACGAAGACCGAGCAGTACCCGATCGGCGTCTACGTCCTGCCGAAGCACCTGGACGAGAAGGTCGCCCGCCTGCACCTCGACGCGCTGGGCGTGAAGCTGACCACCCTCTCCCAGGACCAGGCCGACTACATCGGCGTCCCGGTCGAGGGCCCGTACAAGGCGGAGCAGTACCGCTACTGACACGCCGACGCCCGTACGCCGGTGGCCGGCGCCCCCACCCCCGTGGAGGGCGCCGGCCACCGGCGTGTTCCGGGGCGGCCCGGTTCAGCGGAGGACGTCGGTGGTCCAGCCGGCCGGGTCGGTGCCGAGGCCGGTCACGCGGTCCAGCCAGCCCTGGAGGCCGCCGGCCGCGGCGAACGGGGCGTCGCCCTGGGCGGATCCGGCGCACAGGCGCAGCCCCCGCTGGATCTTGCACACGGAGGGCGACGCTTCCTGTCCCGGCTGCGGCGGGTTGTCGTACGCCGGGTCGGGCGTGACATCGGGCCGGGCGACGAGAGTGACGTAGCCGTCGCCCAGGAAATAGGTGAGGGAGGCCATCCACGGGTAGCCCCCGGCGGCCGCGGTGCCCACGGAGAAGTAGCCGTCCTTCGAGGAGTACTCCGGGGGGAGGTTCGTGACGGTGAACGGCAGGGCGGCGGTCTTCCGGGTCGTGCGCACCCCGGCCGCGATGCGGGGCAGCTCCTTCTCCTGGACGGACTCGTCCAGGTAGACGGCGGTCAGTTCGGCCCACCGGCCGTCGGGCGCCAGGAACCGGAGGATGCGCTGGCCGCCGGGATTCGTCGGGTTGTCGGGCCGGGTGCCGCGCCAGTACGCGGGCCGCCCGTTCACCGGCGCGGTGTCGATCAGGAACGAGGGGACGTCCTGTCCCCGCCGGGGCGTGGGTGGCTGCTCGCCCGGGGCGAAGAGCGCGAGGGAGATCGACGGGTCGAGCAGCCCGGTGGACGCCGCCTTCGGACCGCGGACCGTGATGTCCAGGCGCCCACGGTTCGGGTGGGCGTTGTACTCGAACTGGTCGAAGCCCGGGGGGAGCCAGCCGAAGGTCGCGTCGACCGTCATCGGGTCACGGCCGGTGTCCGGACCGAACCAGGGGAGCGCGGTCGTCCCGTCGGCGGGCCTCGGCGTTTCCGGGCCCCCGGACGGCAGGGCGGCGCCGGCGACCATCGCGCCGAGGAGCACCGCGGCCACCGCGCCGATCGCTCCGGCCCGGCGCCGCCGGAGCCTGGTCCGGCCGGTGCGGATCGCCCGGGCGGTGTCCAGCCGGCTCTCGGGCGCGGGCGCGTCGGCGAGGGCGGTGAGCCCGGAGGCCAGGTGGGTTCCGTACCGCTCGGCGTCGGAGCGGTCGTCGGTGCGGTCGGTCATGACTCGGTTCCTTCCGTCTCTGCCGCCACCGGGATCCGGAAGGCGCGGAACCCGCGGAGCCCCTCCGCGGCCGGCCTCCGGCCGAGGGACCGGCGCAGCGCGTCGAGTCCCCGGGCGGACTGGCTCTTGACGCTTCCCTGGGAGCACTCCATCGCGGCGGCGGTCTGCACGACCGTCAGGTCGCAGTAGTAGCGGAGCACCACCGTCGCCCGTTGCCGGGGTGGTAACGCGGCCAGTGCGCGGCGGAGGTCGACCGAGGCGTCGACGTCCGGGGCGGCGACGGCCCTCTCCGGCACCGTTCCGGTTCCGCGCCGGGCGGTCCACCGCCACCAGGGGGAGCGCTGTTCGGCGAGGAAGGTGTTCAGCAGGACGGTCCGGGCGTAGCCGTCCAGGTTCTCCACCCCGGAGAGCCGGTTCCAGTGGACGTACAGCTTGGTGACGGCCTCCTGGACCAGGTCGTCGGCGCGGTGCCAGTCGCCGCAGAGCAGGTACGCCACCTTGCGGAGCCAGGGCGCCCGGGCCGCGACGAACTCGGTGAACTCGGCGTCGCGGTTCTGCTTCGCCATCGATGGATGCTCCTTCTCTGAAGGCGCCGCAGCCGCGGCGTTCACCTCCCTGATGCGGCCCGGGCGCGAGAGGTTGCACGGCATCTCGACACCGTCGCCGGGGTGGCCGGTGGCCCCGCCGGGTACCGCTCCGGTCCGGACGTAGGCTTTCGGGCATGCCCAACGGCCGGTACTCGCTCCACGACACCCATGACCACGTCCAGCTCGGCGAGGAGCGCTTCAGCTGCGCGCCCGGCCCGGCCGGCTGGCGCTACGTCTCGAAGACGTACGCGCCGGACGGCCGGGTCCTCGGCACGGTCGACCTCACGCTGGACTCGCGCGCCAGGCCGTTGCGGATGGAGCTGCGGGCCGGCGGCTGGCAGGTCCGGGGCGGTGCCGTGGACGGGGTCGCCTGGGTGCGGGCCGATGTCGCCGACCCGGCCGGCGAGCAGGCGGTGGAGGGGCACGACCGGGCCCATGGGTTCGCCGGGCGCTCGCCCGGGTTCCTGGTCGCCGCGGCCCGGATGCTGCGGTTGCGGGAGGGGGCGAGCGCCCGGGTCCGGCTGGTGGCGTTCACCGAGCCGGTGCTGGCGCCGCGCACCTTCGACCAGGGCTGGCTGCTGGAGGGCGTGGACACGCACACGACGGACTCGGGGCCGCTGGTCGTCGAGCGGTACCAGGTGGCGGACCTGGAGACGGGGGAGCAGCAGGTGGTGCACCTGGCCGGGGACGTGGTGCTCGCGGCGGCCGGGATCGAGCTGGAGGAACTGGAGTCGCCGCCCAACCCGTGGCCGGCCGGGTTCGGGTACGGGGAGGGGGCCGGCGGCTGACGGGGCGCGGGCCGGCCGGTTCCGGACGCCGGTCCCCGGTGGGCCGGTTCCGGCGCGGGCGCGGTCGGGCAGGGACGGCGGTCGGGGTCAGGCGGGCGGGGCGAAGCCGGTGCCGGGCGGGGTGCTCGGGGGCGTCGGCGCCGCCGCCGGGGCGGGGGGCGCGACCGGTGCGGCGGGCCCGGCGGCTCCGGCGGGGAACGGCGGCCGGGGCTGATGCGCGGGGGCGGCCGGGGCGGGTGCCCAGGCCTGCTGCTGGGCCTGCGCCCTGGCCCGGGCATGGTGCTGCGCCTGCTGCTGGGCCTGCTGGAACGCGTGCCCCTGCGCCCGGCTCCACTCGCGCCGCTGGCGCTCGGTCAGCACCGCGCCCAGGTAGGCCGCGGGGTGCACACCGGGCGGCACCGGGTGGCCGGTGCGGGCCACCACGTCGTCCGCGAGCCGGGCGGACATCCGGTGGGCGACCGCCTGGTCCAGCTCGCCGATCCGCCCGAGGAACTGCCGGACGGCCAGCCAGAGCGGCTCCGGCACGGCCGAGAGGTCCAGTGCGACCAGCTCGCCGCCGATCGCCTGCAGCAGCTGGGGGTTCACCGGCGGCAGCGCGGCGGCCGTGCCGCCCCCGCCGGGCACCCGCTCGCGGACCACCAGCGTCCCCGCGAAGACGTCGCCCAGCCGCCGGCCCTCCGGGGAGACCACCGAACAGATCACCGCCGGAACGCCGAACAGCACGATGATCTCCAGGAAACCGACCAGCCCGCGCACCAGCGAGTGCCGGAACCGCACCGGCCCGCCGTCGGTGCGCACCACCCGGAGGCCCAGCGCGGCCTTCCCCAGTGACCGTCCCCGGCTCAGCGTCTCGATCATGACCGGCAGCGCGACGAGGAAGAAGACGGTCAGCCCGATCGTCACGGCGGCGACCGCCGCCCCGTCCAGGTCCACCAGGACCAGGCTCAGCAGCAGGGTCGTCGCCACCAGCCCGGCGACCTGCACGGTGAGGTCCAGTGCGATCGCCAGACCCCGGCTCGGAAGCTTCGCCGCGCGCAGGCCGAGGACGACCGCCTCGCCCGTCACCAGGTCGCTCAAGACACCTGTCCGTTCCCGTCGGAGGTACCGGCTCGTGGGCGGGGAATCCGGCGGATCGGCCCCCACGATCCCGGGATCTGCTGCGGTCAACATACGGGGCCGCGGAGCGGGTCGGGAAGGGAGGTCCCGGCGGCCGGCACGTGCTCCAGCCCTGGCATGCTGGGCCCACCTGTCCGCACCGCCCGCCCGCGCGCCCCGCGCCGACCATGGAGCCGCCGCATGGACCTGGACGTCTTCGTCGCCACCCACCAGGGGGAGTGGGACCGGCTGGACGCCCTCGCCCGCAAGCGGCGGCCGAGCGGGGAGGAGGCCGACGAGCTCGTCGCCCTCTACCAGCGGGTCACCGGGCACCTGGCCAGGGTCCAGGCCGCGGCGCCCGACCCGACCCTCGAAGGCCGGCTCACCAGCCTGGTCTCCCGGGCCCGGGACGCGGTCACCGGCAGCCGGACGAGCGGCTGGCGGGACGTCGCCCGCTACTACACGGTGAGCTTCCCCGCCGCGCTGTACCGCTCGCGCCGCTGGTGGATCCCGGTCGCGGTGCTCTCGCTGCTCGGGACCGCGCTGGTCGCCTGGTGGGTGGCCGGTCACCCCGAGGTCCGCGACAGCCTGGCCGCACCGGCCGAGCTCCGTGAGATGACCAGGCCCGGCGGCGCGTACGAGACCTACTATTCGGACCGCCCGGCGAGTTCCTTCGCCGCCCAGGTCTGGACGAACAACGCCTGGATCGCGGTGCAGTGCCTGCTCTACGGCGTGGCGCTCGGCGTCCCGGTGCTGTGGGTGCTGTGGACCAACGTCCTCAACCTCGGTCTCGGCATCGGGCTGATGGCGTCCGCCGGCCGCCTGGACGTCTTCCTCGGTCTGCTCGTTCCGCACGGGCTGCTGGAGCTGACGGCCGTCTTCGTCGCCGGCGGCCTCGGCCTGCGCCTCGGCTGGACGATCATCGACCCCGGTCCGCGCACCCGGACGACGGCGCTCGCCGAGCAGGGCCGCTCGATCATCGGCATGGGAATCGGTCTGGCGACGGTCCTGGCGGTCTCGGGGGTTCTGGAGGCGTTCGTGACCCCGTCCGGCCTGCCGACCTGGGCCCGGATCACCATCGGGGCGCTCGCGGAGATCGCTTTCCTGTTCTACGCCCTGGTGTTGGGCCGAAAGGCCGCCGTGGCCGGCGAAACCGGCGATCTGGACGCGGCCGACCGGGCGGACCTGCAGCCGGTCGCGGCCTGAGCCGATGTGATCAACAGGCCTCTGACCTGCTACTCTTCTCGCATCCCAGTCAAACCATTGACGTGGTAAGGGTGGGCTAGTAGGTTTGAACGGTTGGGACCGACTGGACAACGGTCGGACTCGGGCGTTAGTGTCTACGACACCGCCGAGTCGAGGCGAGTGTGCTTCTCGAATGCACGCCCTCTCCGACGAGGTAAATCCCGGAACTGAGCACACCGAAAGCTTTGATAGGCTTCGGAGCGAAGTCGAAGGAAATCCCTCCAGCGGGAATTCAGAGAAACGAAAGCCGGTCAAACCGGCCGCGAGGATCTGATAAGCTGGAAACACGAAAGAACGAAGCGCCCGGAGGGCCGGTGTGAAAGCCGCCTGAAGGAAGCGTCCGTTCCTTGAGAACTCAACAGCGTGCCAAAAGTCAACG
>NZ_JBHJRC010000308.1:0-9865 GCF_042261735.1 Kitasatospora sp. NPDC056327
GGACCCACCCGGCACCGGCGCCCCCACCCCCCCCCCCGCCCCCGGCCCCGGCGACTCCCGGTCCCGCTCCTCAGCCCGCGGCCCGCAGGTTGGCCTCGACCCAGGCGACCACGTCGGTGGTCGGCGTGCCCGGCGTGAAGATGTCGGCCACGCCCAGCGCCTTCAGCTCGACGATGTCCTCGTCCGGGATGATCCCGCCGCAGAAGACCTTGATGTCCGCGGCGTCGCGCTCCTTCAGCAGCTCCAGCACCCGCGCGCAGAGCGTCATGTGCGCCCCGGAGAGGATCGACAGGCCGATGCCGTCCGCGTCCTCCTGGATCGCGGTGTCGACCACCTGCTCCGGCGTCTGGTGCAGCCCGGTGTAGATGACCTCCATGCCGGCGTCGCGCAGGGCGCGCGCGATGACCTTGGCGCCGCGGTCGTGACCGTCCAGCCCCGGCTTGGCGACCACCACGCGGATCGGTCCTGACACACCCATCACTGCCTCCCGGACCTCGTCGTCCATCCCCCACCGGACCTTGTGGGCACGGGCGAGGTTAACGAGCAATAACCAATCTGAGGGGAGGGTAGCGCCACCCGTCCCGGTTGGGCGCGCCGCCCCTCAAGACGAGGGGAAAATCACAGACCGCCCCCGCTCCCCCTGTTCTACCCCGCAACCGCACACCCCCAGCCTCTTGACATCCGGACTTTTGTCCGGATGTCCGCGTTCCGGCTACAGTCACGGTCGTTTACCCCCCGTGCACCCTTCCGCCCGACGACGCGCCCGAGGCCCACCGAGGAGGCAGCCGCGATGGCTCCCGAAGCAGCCGCCCGCCCGACCCGTGCGGAACTGCGCCTCGCCGCCCGCGAGCAGTCCAGGTCCGCGCGCCGCGACGCCGCCAAGGCGGCCACCCGCACCGCGCTGCTGCGGGTCGCGCTGCCCTCGGTCGCCGCACTCGGCGTCGCCGCCGCGGCCGCCGTCACCGTCCAGGGCGAGGCCGACCAGCAGCGTGCCCAGGCGGCCGGCCGGAGCCCCGAGCGGACCACCGCCGCCGACGCCCCCGACGCCGGGGCCGCCGAGGCGGCCCGGGCCGCCCAGCAGGCCCTCGCCGCCGGCCAGGCCGACCAGGCCTCCCGCAGCGACTCCCGTCAGCCGCTCGCCGCCACCCAGGGCGGCGCACCCGACGCGGCCGGACAGAACGGCCCGGACGGACAGCCGGTCACGCAGGTCTCCGGCACCGGACAGGCCCCCGCGCCGGAACGCCCCAGGATCTCGATGCCGGTCGCCCAGCACGGCCTCGGCGAGGTGTTCGGCGCGGCCGGCACCCACTGGGCCAAGCGGCACACCGGCATCGACTTCCCGGTGGACGGCGGCAGCCAGGTCCTGGCCGTCACCGACGGCACGATCCGCACGCAGTGGAACCCGTCGTACGGCTACATGACGATACTCAGGACGGCCGACGGCACCGAGGTCTGGTACTGCCACCTGCGCTCGTACAAGATCCGCAAGGGCACGGTGAAGGCGGGCGACGTCATCGCCTTCGTCGGCAGCAGCGGCAACAGCACCGGCCCGCACCTGCACCTGGAGGTCCGCCCGGCCGGCGGCGGCGCCCCCGTCGACCCGCTGCCCTGGTTCCTCGCCCAGGGCCTCGACCCGCGCTGAGCCACCGGCCCGGCGCGGGCCGAGCCCGCCCGCCCTACAGCTTCTCCACCGGCGCGTAGCGCAGCAGCAGTTGCTTGCGCCCCTCCGTGCCGAAGTCCACCGTGGCCTGCGCCTTGTCGCCGGCCCCGGTGGTGGCCACCACCGTGCCCAGTCCGAAGGTGTCGTGGGTGACCCGGTCACCGACCGCCAGCGCGACCACCTCCCGCTCCACCGCCGTGCCCGGCCGGCGCGCCGACTGCCCCCAGCCCGCCTTCGGCGAGGCCGCGGCCGGGCCGCGCGAGGAACCGCCGCGGGAGGAGCCGCCCGAGGACCGCCCGCCCCAGGACGAGCCGGAGGAACCCGGCGAGAAGCCCCGCGGAGCCGGCGCCTGCGCCGCTCCCGTGCGCTTCCACTCCACCAGCGTCTCCGGGATCTCCTCCAGGAACCGCGAGGCCGGGTTGTACGCCGGCTGTCCCCAGGCGCTGCGCAGCACCGACCTGGTCAGGTAGAGCCGCTGCCGGGCCCGGGTCAGGCCGACGTAGGCGAGCCGCCGCTCCTCCTCCAGCTCCTTGACCTGGTTCAGCGCCCGCATGTGCGGGAAGATGCCGTCCTCCATGCCGGTCAGGAAGACCACCGGGAACTCCAGGCCCTTGGCGGTGTGCAGGGTCATCATCGTGATGACGCCCTGCCCCTCCTCGTCCTCGTCCGGGATCTGGTCCGAGTCGGCGACCAGCGCCACCCGCTCCAGGAAGTCGGCCAGCGAGCCGACCGGCGGCGCGCCGTCCTCCTCCGCGTCGGGGCGCTCGCCCGGGTCCTGCTCGTACTCCAGGGCGACCGAGGCGAGCTCCTGGAGGTTCTCCACCCGGGTCTCGTCCTGCGGGTCGGTGGAGGACTGCAGCTCGGCCAGGTAGCCGGTCTCCTCCAGCACCGCCTCCAGCACCGCGGCCGGGCCCGCGCCGGACTCGACGACCTGGCGCAGTCCGGCCATCAGCACGTTGAACTTCTTCACCGCGTTCGCCGAGCGCGCGGCCATCCCGTACGCCTCGTCGACCCGCTGCAGCGCCTGGGCGAAGGAGATCCGCTCGCGCGCGGCCAGCGCGTCGACCATCGCCTCGGCCCGCTCGCCGATGCCGCGCTTGGGCACGTTGAGGATCCGGCGCAGCGGCACGGTGTCCTCGGGGTTGGACAGCACCCGCAGGTAGGCGAGGACGTCCTTGACCTCCTTGCGCTCGTAGAAGCGCACCCCGCCGACCACCTTGTACGGCAGGCCGACCCGGATGAACACCTCCTCGAAGACGCGGGACTGCGCGTTGGTGCGGTAGAAGATCGCGACGTCGCCGGGCCTGGCCGAGCCGGCGTCGGTGAGCCGGTCGATCTCGTCGGCGATGAACTGGGCCTCGCCGTGCTCGTCGTCCGCGACGTAGCCGACGACCTTCTCGCCGTCCTCGCCGGCCGTCCAGAGCTTCTTCTTGCGCCGGTTGGCGTTGCGCTCGATGACGGCGTTGGCGGCGCCCAGGATGGTCTGGGTGGAGCGGTAGTTCTGCTCCAGCAGGATCGTGGTGGCGTTCGGGTAGTCCTCCTCGAACTGGAGGATGTTGCGGATCGTCGCGCCGCGGAAGGCGTAGATCGACTGGTCGGCGTCACCGACCACGCACAGCTCGGCGGGCGGCACCTCGGCGAGCCGGCCGGCCGCCGGGTCGACCGGGTCGCCGTCGACGGTGCGCCTGGGCGCGTGGGCGGCCGTGCCGCCGCTCAGCTCGCGCACCAGGGTGTACTGGGCGTGGTTGGTGTCCTGGTACTCGTCGACCAGGATGTGCCGGAAGCGGCGCCGGTAGTGCTCCGCGACGTCGGGGAAGGCCTGGAGCAGGTTCACCGTCGTCATGATGATGTCGTCGAAGTCGAGGGCGTTGGCCTCGCGCAGCCGCCGCTGGTAGAGGAAGTACGCCTCGGCGAGCTTCTTCTCCATCGGGTTGGCGGCCTGGTCGGCGTAGGTCTCCTCGTCGATCAGCTCGTTCTTGAGGTTGCTGACCTTCGCGGTGAACGACTTCGGCGGGTACTGCTTGGGGTCGAGGTCGAGGTCGCGGCAGACCAGGGCCATCAGCCGCTGCGAGTCGGCCGAGTCGTAGATCGAGAACGACGAGGTGAAGCCGAGCAGCTTGGACTCGCGGCGCAGGATCCGCACGCAGGCGCTGTGGAAGGTCGAGACCCACATCGCCCGGGCGCGCGGGCCGACCAGCTGCTCGACGCGCTCGCGCATCTCGCCGGCCGCCTTGTTGGTGAAGGTGATCGCCAGGATCTCGCCCGGCTGCACCTGGCGGGCGCCCAGCAGGTACGCGATCCGGTGGGTGAGCACCCGGGTCTTGCCGGAGCCCGCGCCGGCGACGATCAGCAGCGGCGAACCGGCGTGCAGCACGGCCTCGCGCTGCGGGTCGTTCATGCCCTCCAGCAGCGCCGCCGGGTCGGTCACCGGGCGGGCGGCGCCGTTGCGGTACCAGGCGTCCCGCTCGGCCTGCGCGGCGTGGTCGGTGTGGAACAGCCCCTCGGGGATCGCCTCCTCGAAGGCGTCGTACGGGACGTCGTCCTCGTACGGCGGCGGCTCCTCGTCGATCGGCGGCGCGGGATGCTTCGACCCGGCGGCGGGGGCCTCGAAACCGGGGAGCGGGAGGTCGTCAAAGAGGCTATTCATGGCACTGACGAGTCTATGGCCACGCGCCGACAAGCCCGTCCGGTCCCTCCGCCCGCCCGGTCCGCCGGTGGACCGGGCGGGACCGGGCGGGGCGGGGCCCGCCGCTCAGACCAACCGGCGCGCGGTGGCCCAGCGGGTCAGCTCGTGCCGGTTGCTCAGCTGGAGCTTGCGCAGCACCGCGGAGACGTGGCTCTCCACCGTCTTCACCGAGATGAACAGCTGCTTGGCGATCTCCTTGTACGCGTAGCCGCGGGCGATCAGCCGGAGCACCTCCCGCTCGCGCTGGGTGAGCCGGTCGAGGTCCTCGTCCACCGGCGGGGTGTCGGTCGCCGCGAAGGCGTCCAGCACGAAGCCGGCCAGCCGCGGTGAGAAGACCGCGTCCCCGTCGCCGATCCGGAAGATCGCGTCCACCAGGTCGGTCCCGGTGATCGTCTTGGTGACGTAGCCGCGGGCGCCGCCGCGGATCACGCCGATCACGTCCTCCGCCGCGTCCGACACCGAGAGCGCCAGGAACCGCACTCCCCCCTGGTCGCCCATCAGCCCGGCCGAGCGGCGCAGCACCTCGACGCCGCCGCCACCGGGCAGGTGGACGTCCAGCAGCACCACGTCGGGCCGCGTCTCGGCGACCACCCGGACCGCGGACTCGACGTCGTCGGCCTCGCCGACCACGTCGATCCCGGTCGTCTCGGTGCGCCCGATCTCCGCCCGTACCCCCGTCCGGAACATCCGGTGGTCGTCGACCAGGACGACCCGCGCGCGGCGCTCCGGCGCTGCCTCAGTCATTCGCTCTCTCCATCTCCAGCTCGACCTCGGTCCCGCCGTCCGGCGCGGGCCGCACCCGTGCGGTGCCGCCGTTGCGCTTCATGCGGCCGAGGATCGACTCGCGTACGCCCATCCGGTCCTCGGGCACCGTGTCCGGGTCGAAGCCGGGTCCGTGGTCGCGCACGAACACCATCACGGTCCTCCCCTCGACCTCGGCGTAGACCTGGACCGGTCCCCCGCCACCGTACTTGGCCGCGTTGACGGTCGCCTCCCTCGCGGCCTGCATCTGGGCCGCGATCCGCTCGTCCATCGGGCAGTCGCCGACGATCACCACCTCGACCGGGACCCCGTGCCGGTCCTCGACCTCGGCGACCACGGCGCGCAGGCTCTCCGCCATGGTGTCCGGGGCGGCCTCGGCCACCGCCTCCGGACGGTAGAGCCAGAGCCGCAGCTCGCGCTCCTGGGCGCGGGCGAGCCGCAGCACCTCCTTCGGATCCTCGGCCCGGCGCTGGATCAGGGTCAGCGTGTGCAGCACCGAGTCGTGCACGTGGGCCGCGATCTCGGCGCGCTCCTGGGCACGGATGCGGGCGGTGCGCTCGGCGCCGAGGTCCTGCCACATCCGCAGCGCGTACGGGCCGACCAGCACCAGCACGCCGGCCAGCACCGCCAGCGAGGACTCGATCATCCAGCCGACGGTCGACTCGTTGCCCTGGGTGAGGAGGAAGGCGATGATGCCGGCCACCACCAGCAGCACGCCCGCGCCGACCCGGGTGTAGGCGCCGCGGCGCCGCTCCCCCTCCTCCAGCCCGAACCAGCGCTGCCAGCGCGAGTCGTCGGCCTGCCGCCAGACCAGCGCCACACCGACGCCGATCGCCAGCAGCGGCCAGGTGTAGGGCTTGGCGGTCTGCACGTCGAGCGCGTTGAGCAGGGCGATCACACCGATCACCAGCATCACCAGCGCGGCCAGCTGGCCGAGGCCGCCCGGCCGCTGGCGCCCGGTGTCCGCCCCGGCCGCCGCGGCCTCCCCCGGTGCCTCGACCGGCTCGCCGCGCAGCGCGTGCTGGAGCACCTCGCGCAGCCGGCCGATCCAGCCGCCGGAGCGCTCGCCGTCCTTGCGCAGTTCCCCGCCGCCGCCGCCCTGCCAGGAGCCGACCGGGACGAAGGCGCCGTTCACGTAGGCCCAGTGCGCGCCGGGCCGGCGGGCCGGTTCGCCGATGCCGATCGGCACCACGAACCAGAACGCCGCGTACAGCAGGCCGCCCAGGCCCTCGGCGAAGAAGAGCACCACGAAGGCGATCCGCACCCAGCTGACGGGCAGTCCGAGGTGCACGGCGAGCCCGTGCGCGACGCCGCCGAGCATCCGCCCCTGCGGGCTGCGGTACAGCCGGCGGTACGGCGGCCGCCCGTCGCCGGGCGCGGACGGGTCGGCGCCCCCGGGCGGCGCGAGCTCGGGGGCGAGGGGGCGGGGATCGGAACCGGGTGCTGCCACGTCACCGATCGTTCCACGCGGGCGGACCCGGACGCATCAGGGTGGGGCCCTGACCCTTATCAGGGACAAGTCAGGGTCCGAGCAGGGGCCACACCGGTTGGGCGGGGGTCCGGCACCCACCAGGATGGTGTGCATGACCGAAGACCACCGCGCAGAGGAGCTCCACGAGGCCGGGACCGCCGCCCCGCCCGCGCCGGACCGGCCCCCGCTGAACCGGGCCGAGCGCCACCGCGTGGTGGCCGGGGTCTGCGGCGGCCTCGGCCGTCACCTGGACATCGACCCGGTGGTGTTCCGCGTCGTCACGGTGGTGCTCTGCCTCTCCGGCGGCCTCGGCCTCTTCCTGTACGGCCTCGCCTGGCTGATCGTGCCGATCGAGGCGGGCCCGGACGGCAAGGGCGGCGCGCGTTCCGGCCGCACCGAGCTCCAGCGGGTGCTCACCGGCCGGGTGGACGGCCAGTCGATCGGCGCGGTGCTGCTGACCGTGATCGGCACCGGGGTCTTCTTCTCCCAGATGGGCGACGGCGGCCAGCTGTTCCCCCTGATGCTGCTCGCCGGAATGGTCTTCCTGGCGGTCCGCTACGACCCGGAGCGCCGCCGCGGCGGCCGGATCCGCGGACGGGGCCGCCGGCACCCGCACGGCCACGGCGGACGGCACGGCGGCCCGTACGACCGCTGGTTCCCGGACGCCGACCCGAACGCCGGCGGCCACGGCGGTCACACCGGCCACGGGGTGCACGGGGACCACGGGACCGGGGACCACGGCGGCCCCGCCGGGGGCGACTACCGCTGGCCTCGCGAGGAGCCCGCGGACGGGGACGACGGCGCCCGCGCCCGGCACGCCCGCGAACGGGCCGCCGGCACCGTCCCGGCCGACACCCCGCACGCGGGCCCGACCGGCTACCTGTGGGACCCGCGCCACCCCGAGCGCAACCCCTACGGCGGCACCGCGCCGGGCCAGCCCTACACCGCCCCCGCCCCGCCGCCGGGCGGCCCGGCACCGGCCTGGTGGCAGCGGACCGACCTGCCGCAGGGCGACCCGCTGCGCAAGGGCACCGCCCCGGCCCCGCCGCGCCCGCCCGTGGTGGTGCACCGGCGCGAACGCTCCCCGCTCGGCCTGATCGGCCTGCTGCTGGCGGTCGGCGCGGCCAGTGCCGTCTGGTCGGTCTCGGAGGCCGGCGGCGGCACCGTGCGGGCCGGCAGCGTGCTGGCCACCGCGCTGCTGGTGCTCGGGCTGACCCTGCTGCTCGGCGCGAAGTTCGGCCGGGCCCGCCGGCTGGTGGTCCCCGGCCTGCTGCTCACCCTCGCGCTGACCGGGATCGGCCAGTCCGCGGTCTCGGCGCAGAACCTGGCGGGCGACCGCTCGTGGACCGTCACCACGGCCGCCGGGCTGCAGCCCAAGTACACGCTGGGCGTCGGCACGCTGCGCCTGGACCTCAGCGCGATCGACCCGGCCGGCGCGGCCCTGGCCACCACGGTGGAGCTGGGCGCCGGCGACCTGACCGTGCTGGTGCCGGCGGGCGTGACGGTGGAGGTGCGCGCCGAGACGGGCCTCGCCGACGTCCGGGTGCCGGGCGTCGACGGCAACGACGACGGGCCGGGCAAGCGCACCTACCAGGTGCTCCCGGCGAACGGACAGACATCCAGGGGCTCGCTCGGCCTCACGCTGAAGGTCGGGCTCGGAGACGTCAAGGTGGTCCAGAAGTGAGGAAGCACCGGCTCGACCTCTTCTCGCTGATCGCGGGCGGACTCTTCACCGTGATCGCGGTGCTCTACCTGGTGGCGGCGGTGAACGACGTCTCGGTGAACGGCCGGATCGTCATCCCGGTGACCTTCATCGTGCTGGGCCTGGGCGGCCTGGCCGGGGCGGTGGCGGCGGCGGTCCGCCGGTCCCGGCCGGAGGAACCGCGGCAGGAGCAGGGCTGACGGTTCAGCCCTCCTGCGGTCCGAGCCTGAGCTTCTCGCCCTCCTTGGTCACCCGGTACCTGGGCAGCGGCTTCGTGGCCGGGCCGGTCAGCACCGCACCGGTGCCCGCGTCGAACCGGGAGCCGTGGCAGGGGCAGTACAGCTGGCCGTTCCGGGGGGCGTCGACCGCGCAGCCGGAGTGCGTGCAGACCGAGGAGAACGCGCAGTACTGCCCCGCCGTCGGCTGCACCACGTAGACCGCGTCGCCGCTGACCGGGTCCTTGACCTGGGCCGAACCGCCGACCGGGACGCTCGCGGCGTCCACCGTGACCGGGGTGCCGGCCGGCGCCGGGGCGGCGGACTGCTTCGCCTTCGCGGCCGGCTCGTCCCGCCCGAAGGTGGCGGTCAGCGAACCGGTCAGCAGCCCGGCACCGCCCATCGCGACGGCCGCGATGCCGCCGTCCATCAGCGCCCGGCGCCGGATGTGCTCCTCGCGCAGGCCGCGGGCGCGGTCCCGGGCCGACCGCCGGGCGAGGTAGCCGTCCACCGAGAGGTACGGGGTGCCGGCCAGCAGCAGCGGCGTCCAGGCCATCAGGTAGACCAGGTCGTTCCCGAGGTAGTACGGCGCGACGTTCCAGCTGACGGTGAGCCAGAGGCTGAGGCTGATCAGGGCCCCGCCTGCGGCGGCGAGCCGGCCCCAGAGGCCGAGCAGGGTGCCCAGGCCGACCGCCAGCTCGCCGAAGGCGACCAGCAGCGCGAACGGGGTCGGGTGGTCCAGGGCCGGGCCGAGCAGGAAGGAGACCGGACTGGTGCCCTTGACGGCCCGGGTCTGCGAGACGAACGACGCCGGGTCGCCGGCGCCGGCCAGGTAGTGGCTGTCGGAGAGCTTGTCGAGCGCCGCGTAGACGAAGGTGACGCCGAGGAAGAGCCGCAGCGGCAGCAGCGCCAGCCGCGATCCGGCCGCCTTCCAGGCGGTGATCCGCCCGGCGATCCGGCCGCCCCGGCCGGCCGGGGCGCCGTCCGCCCCGCCCGGTCCCGCCGTGCCGTCGCCGCCGGCCCCGGCCGCACCCGGCCCGGCCGCCACGGAACTGCTGGCCTCCGCCATCGCGCACACCTTCCCTCACCGGCCCGCCACCGCCTGACAGGTCCCGACGCATTCTGCCCGCTCGTGAGCGCTTTCGGTGGGAGGGCACCGGCCCTCCACCGCCGGAAGGGCGCGCCGCCGCCCGCCGCGGAAGCGCCCGATTCCCCTTCCACCAGGGCGTGTTGGGATCACACAGCCCATGGCCTTAACCTAGCGCGAGCAACCCACTGCTCTGCGTGAAATGGATCTGCCCATGACCGGCGCCACCACGGGTCCGCTCCGCACCGTCGTCCCCGCTCCGTATCGCGCACCCACCGCACC
>NZ_JBHJRC010000309.1:0-9692 GCF_042261735.1 Kitasatospora sp. NPDC056327
GCTCCCGGCCGGCCCCGGTGGTGTCCGGTCCGTCTCCCCGTCCGGGGGGACCGGTCAGTGCATCGCGACGCCCGCGGTGTCCGACGGCAGGTCGGAGGCCTTCGCCTTGATCACCACGACGGCGATCACGAAGGCCACGCCCGCCATCACGGCGCCCACGACGAAGCCGTGCGAGATGCCCTGCGCGAGCACCTCGTTGGCCGCTTCGGTGCCCTTGGGGAACTCCTGCTTCTCCATCAGCCAGGCCTTCTGCTCCGGCGTGGCCGTGGCCAGGAAGCCGGGCAGCTGCACCTTGGCCTCGGAGGTCGCGTAGTTCGCGAACACCGTGGTCAGGATCGAGAGGCCGAGCGAACCGCCGATCTGCTGCATGGAGTTCAGCAGGCCGGAGGCGGCCCCGGTCTCCTCGCCGGAGACGCCCGCGACGGAGAGCAGCATCACCGGGACGAAGACCAGGCCCATGCCGAAGCCGAAGACCACCGTCGGGCCGAGGATGCCGTCCACGTAGCCGCTGTCCGCGTTCATGAAGGTCAGCCAGGAGAGGCCGACGGCGACGAGCAGCGAGCCGCCCGCCATGAACGGCTTCGGGCCGTACTTGACCTGCAGGCTTGAGGCGAGCTGCGCCGCCACGATGATGGACGCGCTGATCGGCATGAAGGCGAAGCCGGCCTTCAGCGGGCTGTAGTCGAGCGGTCCCTGCACGAAGAGCGTGATGTAGAAGAAGATGCCGAACATGGCCGCGGCCAGGCAGAGCATGATCACCAGGCCACCGGTGCGGTTCCGGTCGGCGAACAGCTTCAGCGGGGTGATCGGCTGCGCGGTACGGGTCTCGATGACCACGAACGCGGCCATCAGGATCACACCGGCGGCGAAGGAGCCGAGGGTCAGCGGGTCGCTCCAGCCGTCGGACGCGGCGCGGATGAAGCCGTAGACCAGGCCGACCAGGCCGAGTGTCGAGGTGAGCGCGCCGGGCAGGTCGAAGCGGCCGGGGTGGCGCTCCGACTCGGCGATGTAGCGCGGTGCCGCGAAGGCGATCAGCACGGCGATCGGCACGTTGACGAAGAAGACCCAGCGCCAGTCGAGGTACTCGGTGAGCACGCCGCCGGCCAGCAGGCCGATCGCGGCGCCCGAGCCGGCCACCGCGGAGAACACCCCGAAGGCCCGGTTGCGTTCGGGGCCTTCGTCGAAGTTGGTGGCGATCAGGGCGAAGGCCGTCGGCGAGCAGATCGCGCCGCCGATGCCCTGGAGCGCGCGGGCGGCCAGCAGCATGCCGCCGTCCTGGGCGAAGCCGCCGAGCAGCGAGGCCAGCCCGAACAGCAGCGTGCCGGCGATGAAGACCCGGCGCCGGCCGAGGATGTCGCCCGCGCGTCCACCGAGCAGCAGCAGGCCGCCGAAGGTCAGCGTGTAGGCGTTGATCACCCACGACAGGTTGGTGGTCGAGAAGTTCAGGTCGTCCCTGATCTGCGGCAGCGCGATGTTCACGATGGTGGCGTCGAGCACCACCATCAGCTGCGAGGCCGCGATGACGGCCAGGGTGATGCCCTTGTTCGGACTGTTCCCGCCCTGTGATGGAACGTTCTTGCTGAGCTTTTCGGAGATAGCCAAGTTGATGCCCCCTGCTGGCTATTGCTTCGTGTGCTGCGGACCTCTGGGTCCGGCGTGGCCCGACGGCGTCCCGCGGGCTATGAAGGAACGGAATCGTTCACTAATGTGGACGATAGCGTTGACACGATTATGAACGCAAGCGTTCCTTAGGGTTGGTGACGATGGATCAGTTGGTGCGGCGCCAGACGGCGGACCGTCCTGCCCGCCGGGGAACCGGCCCGGCGGCGGACCGGACGCCCGAGGCCGTGCGGGCCTCCTGTCCGGTCCAGGTCGTCGCCGAGGTCCTGGGCCGGCCGTCGCGACGGCGGGGGAGGGAGCTGGAGGCGGCGATCTTCGAGGCGACGCTCGACCAGCTCACCTCCGGCGGATTCGCGCGGCTGACGATGGAAGGGGTCGCCGGAGCCGCGCGGACCGGGAAGGCCGCGCTGTACCGGCGTTGGGCGTCCAAGGTGGAGCTGGTCATGGACGCCCTGGACTCCACTCTGCCACGCCCCGCCGACACCCCGGCCCTCGGGTCCGCCCGTGCGGAACTGCGCCACCTCGTGGAGAGTTTCGTCTCCGTCGCCGCCTCCCGGGCGGGCGGGGCGATGAGCGCGGTGATGGCCGAGCTGGACCACGAGCAGACGCAGCTCTTCAAGGACTTCCTCGCCCAGCGGATGCTGGAGCCCACCAGGGACGTGATCCTCGACATCCTCCGCCGGGGCGCCGAGCGCGGTGACGTCCGCCCCGACGCGGCCACCCCGCTGGTCGCCGACGTCGCCCCGGCGATGCTGCTGTACCGGATCAAGGTCGGCGGCCACCGGATCGGCCCCGAGTTCGTGGACCAGTTGGTCGACGAGGTGTTGGTCCCGTTGATCCGGGCCTGATCCGGGCCCGACCCGGGCCTGACCCGACCGGGCCGGGGCCCGCGGCTTCGACTCCGGGGCCGGGGTGACCGCCGGGGGCCGCGGCGGGGCGCGGGAAGGGGTCCGGCGGCCCGGTCCGGGCGTGCGGACCGGTGGCTTAGGCTGGAGACCGGCCAGCTGAACGGACCCCATCATGCCCATCGTCCCGCCGACGCACTCCGTCGAGCGCTCGCTCCGCCGCGCCGGCGCCAAGGTCGTGGTCGGTCTCGACGAGGTCGGGCGCGGTGCCTGGGCGGGCCCGGTCACCGTGGGCGCGGCCGTCACCGGCCTGCGCCGCCCCCCTGAGGGGCTGACCGACTCCAAGCTGCTCACCGAACTCCGCCGCCGGGCACTCGCGCCCGTGCTCGCCGACTGGGTCACGGCCCACGCGCTCGGCCACGCCTCGGCGCAGGAGTGCGACGAGCTCGGCATGACGGCCGCGCTGCGGCTGGCCGCCGTGCGCGCGCTGGAGGCCCTGCCGGTGGAGCCGGACGCGGTGATCCTCGACGGCAAGCACGACTACCTCGGCGGCCCCTGGCGGGTGCGCACCGTGATCAAGGGCGACCAGTCGTGCGTCTGCGTCTCCGCCGCCTCGGTGCTCGCCAAGGTGCACCGCGACGGTCTGATGGCCGGACTGGGGGAGGAGCACCCCGAGTACGGCTTCGGCGACAACGCCGGCTATCCGTCCCCGGTGCACCGGGCCGCGCTGGAGGAACTCGGGCCGACCGAACACCACCGCCTCTCCTGGTCCTATCTCGACGGGCTGCCCAAGTGGAGCCACCTGAAGCGGATCCGGGCGGTTCCCGGTCCCGGCGGGACGGTCTCCGCGGAGCCCGCCGGGGAACAGCTCGCGCTCGGTTTCTGACGGTACGTCTGGAAACTCCACCGTTGCCCCTGAGGCTCACGGTGCCCAATGGGTGGGGCGCCCGTGCGCGTCCGACCGGCATTTGATAGATATCCGGGTATGCCTGTCTTCCCCGAGGAGCCGGAGATCAACGAGAGCCTCCCGGGCCCCGGCGTTCCCAGCCCCCGCGAGTCGGACGCACAAGCCCTCCGAGCGCCTGCCGGTGGCGGCGCGACCACCGCCGTACCGTCGGCCCCGGTGCCGGGCCCCCGCCCGGCTCCGCCGAGGCCGGCGCCGCAGCGCTCGGCGGCCGTGCGTGCCGATCGTCAGGGGCCTTCGCCGCGCCCGAACCCGATTCCCAAGCCCGCCCCGCCCCGACCCGCGTCCGTCCCGGCGCCGGTCGAGGTCCGGCACGTCCCCGCCACCGCGGCGGAGGCGCTCGACCGTGCCGACGAGACCGTCGACCAGTTGCTCGAATCCGGCCGTGACCCCGGCGCCGTCCTGGTGCTGACCGTCGGCGCGCCGCACCCGTGGCAGCAGCACGAACTCTCCTTCGGCGAGGAGCGCTACTGGGCGCAGCTCACCGAGGGCGGTGACGTCTTCTACGCCGACGCCGAGCTGACCCGGGAGGCCCGGCGGCCCGTGGTCGTGCTCGTCGTCAACGGCGGCCCGGCCGACCGCGCCGCCGCGGCGTACACCAGGGCGCTCCAGCGTGCGGAGTCGCTGTTGGTGGTCTGCGGCGGCAGTGTCCCGCCCGCCGCCGGTACGCGCCGTTCCGCCGCCGGTGCGCCGGCTTCCCGCAGGCAGCCCGCCTGACGGTCCCGACGATCGCCCTGGCCCGGTACCCCTGGTGCCGGGCCTCGGCGTTGCGGCGGCCGGTCGCCGGGGGCCGGGGTGCTCGGGGCCTGGTTGCCGGGGCGGGGTGGGGCCGGAGCGCGGTGACGGCGGGGGAGGGCCGGGCCGCTGGGGCCGGGCCGGCCGACGTGGTGGTCGGCGGCGTGGTGGTCGCCGGTGTGGTGGTCAAGGACCGCGGGCGGCCGGCCGACCGGTCAGCGGGTGCCGGTGCGCCGGGCCGGTTCGATCGCCGTGACCCGGGCGGGCGACCAGGGGAGTTCGGGCCGGCGGGCGTGCGGCGAGCGCTCCGCGTGCTGCGCCCGCTGGCCGCGCGGCGCCTCCAGGGCGGTGCGCGGGGGCAGCTCCGTCACGGTGTGGACCGGCCCGTCCGCCCACGAACCCGCGTGCGGATTGCGGCCGTGCCGGCCGTCGCCGAGGATCTGCCAGCCGCTCTGGGTCAGCGAGACGTACGCTCCGCAGCGCAGTCCGTGCAGGATGGCCGCGTCCCGCAGGGCCCACATCCAGGCGCCGTCCTGCTCGGTCCAGTCGGCAGCGCCCTCGCGGCAGCGCAGCAGTACGGCCGTCCGGGCCGGGCTGGTCAGGCGCAGGTCGTGCGGGGTGACCCGGCGCAGGTGGGAGAGGATCGCGTTGCGGTGCAGCCAGCCGTCCGCGTCGTGCGGCCAGGGCGCGAACGAGGCCGAGGCGGTGACCCGCTGCAGGGCGTCCAGGACGGCGACCACCGTCGTGCCGGGCTGCGGCAGGTGGCGCTGGTGCAGCTCCAGGACGAATTCCCGGGGGTCGCGGAGGAGCGGGATTCCCGAGGCCGTCCAGGTCTCCAGATCGAGCACCCGTCTGGGCGCCGAACTCCTGGCGAGGGGATACTGACCTCGGTCGATACCGCTGATCACGATCCTCCTTCCCGACCCACGGGCGCGCGGGTTCCTGCGTACGCCAGAGGCATGGTCCAAGGGACCGGGCTCCGGGTACGGTCCAATTCTCAGGGCAGAAGGGGCGAAGCGGCAACGATGAAATGATGAACGCCGCCCGAAAGCCAACGTTCTGCCGGATATATTCCACGGTCGCGCGGATCCGGCCCGGGTGTCGCCGGATCGTGATCCGACCGGACCGAAGGCCGCCGCGAAGCGTTCCGGGCATCTCCGCTCCTCCTTTCCCGTGCGATCTCTCCGCCGCTTCCGGCAGTGCTCCTCCCACCAACCGGTCGGCCGGTCCGGGTGGGGCCCGGAGTCGTCCCGGCGACCGCGATTACTCCGATCGGGTGACGGTGGCCGGCCGGGGCCGGTCCCCGGTCAGCCCTGGACCCCCAGGACCAGCGGCAGCACCGCGGTCGCCCCGGCGCGGCGCAGCAGCCGGGCGGCCACGGTGACCGTCCACCCGGAGTCGACCAGGTCGTCCACCAGCAGGACCGGACCGTCCGCGGCCGCCACCGCCGCCGCCAGCTCCGGCGGCACGGTGAGCGCTCCGGCCACCGAGTTCAGCCGCTGGGCGCTGTTGCTGCGCGACCCGTGCGGCGGCTGCCCGCTCGCGTACTCGATCCGTCCGAGCAGCGGCAGCCGCCCGATCTCGGCGATCCGGGCGCCGAGGCTGCCGACCAGCTGCGGCCTGGTCGAGGAGGCCATCGTCACCACCCCGGCGGGCCGGGCCGACCGGGTGCCGTCGGCTGCCGCCGGGCCGGCCCAGCCGCCGGGCCCGCGCGCCCAGTCGGCCAGCACGGTGACCAGGGCGTCCACCGCCTCGCCGGGCACGGGGCCGTCCGGGGCCTGGTCCGAGAGCAGCGACCGCAGCCTGGTGCCCCAGCCGATGTCCGAGAGCCGGCCGAGCGCCCGGCCCGTCTCGGCCTGCTCGCCCGCCGGGATGCGGCCCTTGAGCGGGACGCCCAGCGCGTCCATGCCGGTGGGCCAGAGCCGGCGCGGCTCGAAGCCGACACCCGGCCGGCCGAGGGCGGCCCGGGCGGCCTCCAGGGCCTCCGCCGACACCTCGGGCCCGTGCAGCGGACCGGCGCAGTTGTCGCACCGGCCGCAGGGCACCGCCTCCTCGTCGTCCAGTTGGCGGCGCAGGAACTCCATCCGGCAGCCGGTGGCCGCCGCGTACTCGCGCATCGCCCGCTGCTCGGCCTCCCGGGAGGCGGCCACCTTGGCGTAGCGGGCGGTGTCGTACTCCCAGCTCCGGCCGGTGGCCGTCCAGCCGCCCTTGACCCGCCGCACGGCGCCGTCCACGTCGAGCACCTTGAGCATGGTCTCCAGGCGGGTGCGGCGGAGGTCCACCCGGGGCTCCAGCGCGGCGGTGGAGAGCGGCCGGCCGGCCTCGGCGAGCGCGTCGATGGTCCGGCGGACCTGCTCCTCGGGCGGGAAGGCGAGCGAGGCGAAGTAGCGCCAGATCGCCTCGTCCTCGCGGCCGGGCAGCAGCAGCACCTCCGCCCGGTCGACCCCGCGCCCGGCCCGGCCGACCTGCTGGTAGTAGGCGATCGGCGAGCTGGGGGAGCCCAGGTGCACCACGAAGCCGAGGTCCGGCTTGTCGAAGCCCATGCCGAGGGCGGAGGTGGCGACCAGCGCCTTGACCCGGTTGGCCTGCAGGTCGGCCTCGGCGGTGCGGCGCTCGGCGTCCTCGGTGCGGCCGGAGTAGGAGGCCACCGTGAAGCCGCGTTCGCGCAGGAAGGCGGTCACCTCGTCGGTGGCGGCGACCGTGAGGGTGTACACGATGCCGGAGCCGGGCAGCCGGTCGAGGTGGTCGGCGAGCCAGGCCAGCCGGTGCGCGGGGTCGGGCAGGGTGAGCACGCCCAGGGTGAGGCTCTCGCGGTCGAGTGGGCCGCGCAGCACCAGCGCGTGCTCGTCGCCGGAGCCCGTGCCGAGCTGCTCGGCGACGTCGGCGGTGACCCGGGCGTTGGCCGTGGCGGTGGTGGCCAGCACCGGCACGCCCGGCTGGAGCTCGGCGAGCATGGTGCGCAGTCGGCGGTAGTCGGGGCGGAAGTCGTGGCCCCAGTCGGAGATGCAGTGGGCCTCGTCGACCACCAGCAGGCCGGTGGAGGCGGCGAGCTTGGGGAGCACGTTGTCCCGGAAGTCCGGGTTGTTCAGCCGCTCGGGGCTGACCAGCAGGACGTCCACCGCCCCGGCCGCGACCTCGGCCTGGACGGCGTCCCACTCGTCGGTGTTGGCGGAGTTGATGGTGCGGGCGTGGATGCCGGCCCGGGCCGCCGAGTCCACCTGGTTGCGCATGAGGGCGAGCAGCGGCGAGACGATGACCGTCGGCCCGGCCCCGCGCGCCCGCAGCAGGGCGGTGGCGATGAAGTAGACGGCGGACTTGCCCCAGCCGGTGCGCTGCACCACCAGGGCCCGGCGGTGGTCGACGACCAGGGCCTCGATGGCCGTCCACTGGTCCTCGCGGAGGGTGGCACCCGGGCCGGCCAGCTCGCGCAGGACGGCCTCGGCCCGCGACCGGACCTCGGCCCGGTCGGTGGCGGTGGCGGTGGGGTGGCTCTTCGGCTGCTGCATGGCCCCCATGTAACCCCGAGGGGCCGACACGGGGCGAACCACGGGGGTCGGAAGCGGGCGAGGGCGGGAGGTATTTCATCCGCTCTTCCGCTGAACGGCCGCCGTTTTTCCCCCGGGAGAGTGGCCCGCCGTTACGCCGAACGGGGGAGGAGTTATTCACAGGCGGGGTTTGTCCACAGATCCGGAGCAATTTTCCGGGCGCTCCGGAGAATTGCGACAGCCTTCCGGCCATGACGAACGAACACGTCCTGCTCCCCTTCGGCGACGGCCCCGGCGGCCGTCCGATCACCATGCGGGGCCCGGCCGACATGGCCGAGGTGCTGCCCTACCTGCTCGGCTTCTACCCCGACGACAGCATCGTCGCGGTCGGCCTCCAGCCGCCCGGACTGCACCAGGGCGGGGTGATCCGGCTGGACATCCCCGAGACGGCCGAGGAGTGGCCGGCCGCCGCCGAGGAGACGGCCGGCCTCCTCGTCCGGCTCTCCGAGCGGCAGGAGCGGCGGCCGGTCCAGGTCCTGCTCTACCTCTGCCGGGAACCCGCCGGTCCGGGGCCCGGCGGGGAGCACGGCCCGCCGGTGGCCGCGGCGCTGCGGCCGCTCGCGGAGCGCCTGCGGGAGGCCTTCGAGAGCCGCGGGGTGCGGGTCAAGGAGTCGCTGTGCGTCTCCGCGGGCCGCTGGTGGTCCTTCCTCTGCACCCGGGAGGGCTGCTGCGACCCGGTGGGCCACCCGATCCACCGGGTGCCCGGTCCCGGCCCGGTCGCGGTGGCGGCGACCGTCGCCGGCCTGGCGCCGCGCGGCAGCCGCAAGGAGATCCTGGCCGGGCTGGCCCCGGTCGGCCCGCCCGGGGCGCGGGCCGCGCGGGCGGCCCTCGTCCGGGCCGGGGCCGGTCCGTCGCCGGGGCGGCCGCTGTCGCTCGACCGGAGGGAGAGCACCGAACTGCTCGACACGGCGGTGGCCCGGTTCGCGGCCGGGGCGACGGAGCTCGACGAGGACCGGACGGCGCGACTGCTGCTGGCCCTCCAGGACCGGATCGTCCGGGACCGCGCGGCCGAGTACGCCAGACCGGCCGAGCTCGCGCCGGCCCAGCGGCTCTGGCGCTTCCTGGCCACCCGCTGCGTGCCGCCCTACGAGAGCTTCGCCGCGCCGCCGCTCACCCTGCTGGCCTGGACGTCGTGGGTGGCGGGGGACACCGCGACGGCCCGGGTTGTGCTCGGCCACACGCTGCGCCGCAACCCCTCCTACCTGCTCGCCCAGTTGTTGTACGAGTCGCTGAACGGCGGCTTCTCGCCGGAGACGCTGCTGGTGAGGGTGGAGGAGGAGCGCCGCCGCCGGACCGAGCGGGAACGGGCGGCGGCGGACGGGCCCGCCGCGGGCGCGGACGGAGGTTCGGACGGGGGCGGGGAGCGGCGCCCCGGCCCGGCGGCGCCGTCGGCTCCGTCCGCGCGACCGGCAGTGCCTGCGCCCCGGGCCGCCGTCGACGGGGACGGCGGAGCGGGCGAAGCCCCCGGGCGGGGGAGGCCCGGTGGCCCCGGCGGACCGGCGGGGACGGCCGGGAGCGGGACGCGCCGCCGGGGCCGCCGACGGCGCGGACACCCGGCGGAGGAGCCCGGGGCGCCGCCGGGCGGGGCGGGGCCGGAGCGGGCGCCCGACGGGTCCACGGAGCCCGACGGGCCGAACGGGACACCGCCGGTGCGGGACGGCTCCGAAAGCTCCGGCAGCTCCGGCAGCTCCGGCGGGAGCGGCGGTGGCACGGGAGCCGCCACGGCGCGGTGCCGGTCCGCTGCGGCGGGCCCCGGCCCCGGCGGTGCCGGACGGTTCGGGGAAGGCCGGGCCGGGGAGCGCCGGGCCGAGGAGCGCCGGAAGGTTCTCCACAGGGTGCGGATCGCCCACTCGTCGCCCTGGCGGAGGGGGGCCCGGGGGGGCCGGCCCCCCCGGGGGGGGGCCCCCGGGTTGCCCGGGGGGGCGGGGGGCCCGGGGGCCAGAACGACGAGCCGACCGGGCCCACCCCCCCGGGGGGGCCGCC
>NZ_JBHJRC010000310.1:0-9684 GCF_042261735.1 Kitasatospora sp. NPDC056327
CCGCCGGGGGTGGGCGGGACCGCACCCACCGTAAGCCCGGGCGGGCCGGTCCCCCGGGCCGGCCGGGCGCCGCGTCATCCGCGTCCCGTACTGTCGAGGCATGCCACGCCGCTCTGCGACGATGCTCGCCGCCACCCTGCTGCTCATAGCGCTGCTCTGTGCCTCGGTGCTGATGAAGGTGCCGTACACCGAGATGAGCCCGGGGCCGACGTACAACACGCTCGGGGTGCAGGAGAAGACGGGGACCCCGGTGATCACCATCACCGGCCACGAGTCGTTCCCGGCGAGCGGCCACCTCAACATGACCACCGTCCAGGTCACCGGCGCCAAGTACGAGCCGAGCCTGGTGAACGCGGTGATCGGCTGGCTGCGGGACGACGTGCTGGTGGTGCCGCACGACAACGTGTACCCGAAGGGCCAGAGCGACGCCGACGCGAAGCGGCAGAACGCCGAGGAGTTCGCGCTCTCCGAGGACCACGCCCGCACGGCCGCGCTCGGCAGGCTCGGCATCCCGATGGGCAGCGAGCTGATCGTCCAGACCGTCACGGCCGGGGCCCCGGCGGAGGGCCGGCTGCACGCGGGGGACCAGATCGTCGCGGTCGACGGCACCCCGGTCGCCGACGCGGAGGCGGTGGCCCGGGCGGTCACCAGGCACCAGCCCGGCGAGCCGGCGGTCTTCACCGTGGTGCCGCGGGTCAAGGAGGGTTCGGCCGAGCCCGGGGTGCGCACCGACATCAGCGTCCCGACCGTGAAGTCGCCCGACACCGGCGCGGCGATGGTCGGCATCCGCCCGGGCCTTCGGCACACCTACCCGTTCCGCATCGACATCGGTCTGCAGGACGTCGGCGGGCCCAGCGCGGGCCTGATGTTCTCGCTCGGCATCATCGACAAGCTGACCCCGGGCGACCTGACCGCCGGGCGGTTCGTGGCCGGCACGGGCACCATCACCGACGAGGGCGAGGTCGGCCCGATCGGTGGCATAGCGATGAAGCTGATCGCGGCCCGGGACGCCGGCGCCGAGTTCTTCCTCGCCCCGGCGGCGAACTGCGCCGAGGCGGCCAAGAACACCCCGTCCGGGCTGACCCTGGTGAAGGTGGAGACGCTGGACGGCGCGCTGAAGGCGCTGGAGCAGATCCGCTCCGGGCAGACCTCCGCGCTGCCGTCCTGCACCGCGTAGGGCGGGGCCCCGGGCGGCGGGGAGCAGCACGGAGCCCGCGGCCACCGGGTGGCCGCGGGCTCCGCACCGCGGGGGGAGGGTCAGGCGAAGGTCGCCAGCAGCGCCTCGGTGAGGCCCGGCACCAGGTCGGGGCCGGTCAGCACCTCGCGGGCGACGTCCTTGGAGCGCAGCCGCAGGGCGATCTCCCGGCTGCCGTCCCGCAGCACCGCGGCGGTGATCCGCACCTCCTCGCGCTTGGGGTGGTTGGCCACCCACTCGGCGAGCTGGGCGTCGCTGGCGTTGCGCGGGCGGGACTGCTCGGAACCCGGCGGCAGCATCAGGCGCTCGACGACCAGGGCGCAGCCGGCCACGGCGTCGGGCCAGGCGATGGTGCCGAGGAACTTGTCCAGCTCCATGCCGGCGGGCAGCTCGTCCTGCTCGACCGGGGTGAGGCCGGGGTCGTCGCCGTCGGCGAGGCCGAGCTGCTTCGCGACGCGGGGGTCGGCCTTGCGCAGGGCGGCGCTGTCCACCAGGGCGAACAGGCGGGCCGGGAGGTCCCAGCCGAGGGTGGCGGCGTACTCGTCGATCTCCAGGGCGGCCCGGGTCAGCGGGTTGCCGGCCGGGAGGGTGGAGACGTCGTCGGGGAGGTTGGATCCATCGGACATGGCTCAATCCTCACACGCCGGGCGGTGCGGGCGCCGCGCCGACCGGCCGGGGTCCGGGGCGGGTCCCGGGCGATCGGTTGTCGTAACCGTCTGCTAACGGTGGGAACTCGGCCAAAGACTGGTTAAGTTGCACTGAGAACCGACCGACTCCAGACGACACGACCGAGGTGCCACCGTGGTATTCCAGATGCCGGAACGCTCAGGGCCGGGGTTCCGGCGCAGAGTAGGCCCGCCGTCCCGGCGGGCGCGGGTGCTCCTGCTGACCCTGGGCGTGCTCGCGGTGCTCTTCCTGCTCTTCGTCATGTTCGCCGGGTTCTGGACGGACTGGCTCTGGTTCAGGTCGGTCCACTACACCTCGGTGTTCACCACCCAACTGTGGACGAAGATCGGGCTGTTCGCGGTGTTCGGCCTGCTGATGGCGGTGATCGTCGGCTTCAACGTGTGGCTGGCGCACCGGCTGCGGCCGCCGCTGTCCGCGATGTCCGTGGAGCAGCAGAGCCTGGACCGCTACCGCTCGGGCCTGGCGCCGTTCAAGCGCTGGGCGCTGCTCGGGGTCTCGCTGGTGATCGGGCTGGTGGCGGGTGCCGCGGCCTCGGGCCAGTGGCGGACCTGGCTGCTGTGGACGAACGGCACGCCGTTCGGCACGAAGGACCCGCAGTTCGGCCGGGACATCTCCTTCTACGCCTTCGACCTGCCCTTCTACCAGTTCGTGCTGGGCTTCGCGTTCAGCGCGGTGATCGTCTCGCTGCTGGTCTCGGTGCTGGTGCACTACCTGTACGGGGGACTGCGGCTGCAGGGTCCCGGCCGGCGGGCCAGCACCGGGGCGCAGGGGCACCTGGCGGTGCTGCTGGGCGTGTTCGTGCTGCTGAAGGCGGTGGCGTACTGGCTGGACCGGTACGCGCTGGCGGTCAAGACCGGTTCGTACAAGGGCGTGTCCGGCTGGACGGGTCTGCGGTACGTGGACGCGAACGCGTTCCTGCCGGCGAAGACGATCCTGTTCTTCGTCGCGGTGATCTGCGCGGTGCTGTTCTTCCTGACGCCGGTGCGCCGGACCTGGGCGCCGGCGCTGATCGGCCTGGGGCTGATGGTGCTGTCGGCGGTGCTGATCGGCGGGGTGTACCCGGCGATCGTGCAGCAGTTCCAGGTCAAGCCGAACGAGCAGGCCAAGGAGACGCCGTACATCCAGAAGAACATCGACGCGACGCGTCAGGCGTACGGGATCGCCGACAGTCAGGTCGTGCAGTACGAGCCGGCGAACGGGACGAACGCGCAGGCGCTGAAGCCGGACGCGCAGACGATCACGGACATCCGGCTGCTGGACCCGAACGTGGTCGGCCCGACGTTCCAGCAGAACGAGGCGCTGCGCAAGTACTACGCCTTCCCGAAGTCGCTGGACGTCGACCGGTACGGCGACCAGGACACCGTGCTGGGCGTGCGTGAGCTGGACCTGAACGGGATCCAGCGGAACTGGATCAACGACCACTTCAACTACACCCACGGCTACGGCGTGATCGCGGCCAAGGGCAACCAGGTGGACGCCAACGGCAACCCGGTCTACACGGAGTCGGCGCTGCCGACGAAGGGCGCGTTCGGCGACTACCAGCAGCGGATCTACTACGGCGAGAAGACGACGACGTACTCGATCGTCGGCGGCGGCTACCAGGACATCGACTACACCGCGGAGGACGGCACCCCGGTGCACTTCTCCTACGACGGCGACAGCGGGGTCGGGCTGGGCAACCCGCTGACCCGGGCCGCGTACGCGGTGAAGTTCGCCGAGCCGCAGATCCTCTACTCCAGCGCGATCCGGGACGGCGCGAAGATCATCTACGACCGCACCCCCAAGGAGCGGGTCGAGAAGGTCGCGCCGTGGCTGTCGATCGACGCCGACCCGTACCCGGTGGTGGAGAACGGCCGCGTGGTGTGGGTGCTGGACGGCTACACGACCTCGGACGGCTACCCCTTCTCGTCGAAGACGACGCTGGGCGACGTCACCAAGGACTCGCTGACCAACCAGCGCGGTGAGCTGCTGACCGCCGCGAACCAGGTCAACTACATCCGCAACTCGGTCAAGGCCACCGTGGACGCGTACACCGGTGAGGTGACGCTCTACCAGTGGGACGAGAACGACCCGGTGCTGAAGACCTGGATGAAGGCGTTCCCGGGCACGGTGAAGGCGAAGACCGACATCCCGGAGGAGCTGAAGCCGCACCTGCGCTACCCGCAGGACATGTTCAAGGTGCAGCGCGACCTGCTCGCCGAGTACCACATGACCGACGCCGGCGGCTTCTTCAACGGCACGGACATCTGGCAGGTGCCGACCGACCCGACGACGAACAGCAACGAGGTGCAGCCGCCGTACTACCTGACCGTCCGGATGCCGGACGCGCAGGAGGCGTCGTTCTCGCTCACCACGACGTTCGCGCCGCAGGGCCGGGACAACCTGGCCGCGTTCATGTCGGTCAGCGCCGACCCGGGCCCGGACTACGGGAAGATCCGGATCGCCAAGATCCCGACCGGGTCGGGGGCGCTGGGCCCCAAGCAGGTGCAGGCGAAGTTCAACTCGGATCCGCTGGTCGCCAACCAGCTGACCCTGCTGAAGACCGGCACCGACTCGGACATCGAGTACGGGAACCTGCTGACCCTGCCGGTCGGCGGCGGCCTGCTGAACGTCGAGCCGGTCTACCTGATCGGCCGCAGCGCCAAGGTGCCGGTGCTGAAGAAGGTGCTGGCGACGTACGGCAACGAGAACGCCGTCGTCGCGGTGGAGGACAACCTGGAGAAGGCGCTGGCCAAGGTGCTCGGCGGCGCGGTCACCGGGGCACCGGTCACCCCCACCGCTCCCGGCACCACGCCGACCGCCCCGGCGACGCCCACCACCCCGACGCCGACGGCCCCGGCCACACCGGTGCCCGGGGGCACGGTGACGCCGGAGCTGCAGAAGGCGATCGCGGACGCGGTGAAGGCCAACAACGACAGCCAGGCCGCGTTCAAGAGCGGTGACTGGGTGGCCTGGGGCCAGGCCCAGAAGGCGCTCAACGACGCGCTGAAGGCGGTCGAGGCGGCCGAGCAGAAGGCCGGGATCACCCCGGCTCCGACGCCCTCGGGCACCGCACCCGCGAGTCCGCCCGCCACGGCGCCGGCCACCCCGCCGGCGACCGGAGGCCCCTGAGCTGCGGTGATGCCGCGGTAACCGATTTCCGCCCCGCCCCGCGTCCGTGCTAGGGTTCAACTACCGACGCGGGGTGGAGCAGCTCGGTAGCTCGCTGGGCTCATAACCCAGAGGTCGCAGGTTCAAATCCTGTCCCCGCTACTCAGTAGCACCGAGGGCCCGGAGGATTCTTCCTCCGGGCCCTCGGTTTTTCGCGTGCCCGGGCGGGCGAAACCGCTCCGGTACCATCGAGCGTCGCCAAGGACGACGGCAGCGGGGTTTGTGAAGGCCAGTGTCGGGAAATCGACAAAGCGCCGAAGCAATCTCGTCGGCTTCGGGTCCGTCCCGCCGAAATCGGTCGGGGCAGGTGTACGCGGGTTGCGGGTGATGCGACGATGGGACACATGGGGGAAGCGGCGCGGCTGCTGACCGGCCGTCGGGTCTGCGCGCCCCCCGTGGCCCCCCGGCCCCGGGCCGGAGGACATCGCCGCGGCACTCGGGGGGAGTGGGAGCCGGCATGAGGCCGATCGGCAGGAACGGGACGGGAGCGAGACCGGCGGGAAGCACCGAGGCGGACACCGAGGCCTGGGCGGAGAGCCCCGAACGCCGGCCCGGCGCCCTGCCCGCCCAGCGCACCAGCGGCCTGGCCGAGCGCCGGCCCGCGGGCTGGGGCCCGGACTCCCTGGTGCACGTCCCGGCCGGCGGCCTCGCCGCCGCGCTCGGCTCCCGTGCCGCCTCCGACGGACCGGCCGGCCCCGGCATCGAGACCGGGTCGGGGCCCGACACGGCGAGCTTCGAGACCGCGCTCGCCGCCCGTGAGCAGGCCGCCCTGGAGGCCCGGCACCGGCGGGCCGCCGACGGCGGGGACGCCGACGCGGCCGCCCGGCTGGGCACCCTGCTGCTGCGCCGCGGCGACCTGGAGGACGCCGAACCGTACCTGCGCGGCGCCGCCGCCGCCGGGCTGCGCTCCGCCGCCAACAACCTGGGCGTGCTGCTGCACCAGCGCGGCCACCGGGCCGAGGCCGCCCAGTGGTGGCGGCAGGCGGCGGTGGCCGGCAGCGCGCCGGCCGCCCACGCGCTCGGCCTGCAGCTGCGCGACCAGGGCGAGGAGGAGGCGGCCGAGTACTGGCTGCACTTCGCCGCCGACCACGGCCACCCGCTGGGCGCGTACGCCCTGGGCGACCTGATGGAGCACCGCCGGGACGTGCGCGCCGAGCGCTGGTTCAAGGTGTCCGCGGACGCCGGGCACCGGGAGGCCGCCTACCGGCTGGCCCGGATGCGCGAGGCGGCGGGGGACAAGGAGACCGCCGAGGCCTGGTACCGGATCGCGGCCGCCCGCAGCCACGCCCGCGCCGCGCTGCGCCTGGGCGTGCTGCTGGAGGACCGGGCCCGCGGCGAGCAGCCGCTGCTGGACGAGGCGGCCCGCTGGTACCGGCAGTCGGCGCAGAACGGCGAGCCGCGGGCCGCGTGCGCGCTGGGCTATCTGCTGCGCGACGCGGGGGACCTCGCCGCCGCCGCCGAGTGGTGGCAGGAGGCCGCCGAGGCGGGCGACGGCAACGCCGCCAACGCGCTGGGCGCGCTGCACGCCTCGCGCGGCGAGGCCGCCGAGGCGGAGCGCTGGTACCGCGGCGCGCTGGAGGCCGGCGACCAGAACGGCGCGTTCAACCTGGGCCTGCTGTGCGCCGGCGCGGGCCGCGACCAGCAGGCCGAGCAGTGGTACCGCCGGGCCGCGTACGCCGGGCACCGGGAGGCGTGCAACGCGCTCGCGGTGGTGCTGCTGCAGCGCGGCGACGAGTCGGGCGCCGAGCCGTGGTTCTCCAAGGCCGCCGAGGCCGGCAGCGTGGACGGCGCGTTCAACCTGGGCGTGCTGCACGCCGGGCGGGGCCAGCACCGGCAGGCGCAGGAGTGGTACGCGCGTGCCGCCGCGGAGGGGCACGGCGAGGCGGCGCTGCAGCTGGCCGTGGTGCAGGAGCAGCGCGGCAACGCGGCGGGCGCGCTGGAGCGCTACCGGCAGGCGGCGGCGGGCGGTTCGGCGGAGGGCGCGTTCCGGCTGGCGTCGGTGCTGGACCGGCGCGGGGACGCGGACGCGGAGGCCGAGCACTGGTACGCGGTGGCGGCGGACGCCGGTCACCGGCGGGCGCAGGTGCGGATGGGGGTGCGGGCGGCCGAGCGGGGGGCGCTGGAGATCGCGGAGAGCTGGTACCGGAGGGCGGCCGAGGCGGGCAGCCGCAGTGCGGCGTTCAACCTGGGGCTGCTTCTGGCCCGGCAGGACAGCGAGGCCGCGGCGATGCTCTGGTACACCCGGGCGGCTGACGCCGGGCACGGGCGGGCGGCGCTGCGGCTGGCCCTGCTGGCGCTGCGCCGGGGGGAGCCGGTGCAGGCGGAGGGCTGGTGCCGGCGGGCCGCGGACTACGGTCCGGCGGAGGTCGCGGAGCGGGCGGGCCGGCTGCTGGGCGCGCTGCACGCGGAGCTCAGCGCATAGCGGGAGCGTGCCGCGGGCCGGGGCGCCGGGCCGTCGGGGGTGTCCCGGTCCAGGGGTCGGGCCCGTTCAGGGTCTGGGCGAACAGTCCGGACAGAGGCCGCGGTAGGTGATCTCGGCGCCGGAGACGGTGAAGCCGAACCGCTGGGCCTCGGGCAGCGCGGCCAGCGGGTCCCCGTGGGGGTGGACGTCGCGGATGGCGCCGCAGCCGGAGCAGACCAGGTGCTGGTGCGCGTGGTGGGCGTTGGGGTCGTAGCGCTTGGCGCGGCCGTCGGTCGCGACCTCCAGCACCTCGCCCAGGCAGACGAGTTCGCCGAGCGTGTTGTAGACGGTCGCGCGGCTGATCTCGGGCAGGCGCTCGACCGCGCGGGCGTGCACCTCGTCGGCGGTCAGGTGCACGTGCTCGCCGTCGAGGACCTCGGCCACGACCCGGCGCTGCGAGGTCAGCCGCCAGCCACGTCCGCGAAGCCGTTCCAGGAGGTCGCTCATGGGACCAGGGTAAGTGACACTCCGAGTTTGGTTCCAGTGTTGACTTGGACAAAGTCCAAGTTAGGATCGGTTCGACAAGACCGGACCACGCGGAGGCACCCTCACATGACTACCCAGGACGAGCTGCGCCCCACCCTCACCACGGAGGCGGGTGCCCCCGTCGCCGACAACCAGAACACCGAGACCGCCGGGGTCGGCGGTCCGGCGCTGATCCAGGACCAGCAGCTGTTCGAGAAGCTCGCGCACTTCAACCGCGAGCGCATCCCGGAGCGCGTGGTGCACGCCCGCGGCGCCGCCGCCTACGGCACCTTCACGGTCACCGGCGACGTCACGGCGTACACCCGGGCCGCCTTCCTCTCCGAGGTCGGCAAGCAGACCGAGACCTTCCTGCGCTTCTCCACGGTCGCCGGGAACCTCGGCTCGGCGGACGCGGTGCGCGACCCGCGCGGCTTCGCGCTGAAGTTCTACACCGAGGAGGGCAACTACGACCTCGTCGGCAACAACACCCCGGTGTTCTTCATCAAGGACGCCACCAAGTTCCCGGACTTCATCCACACCCAGAAGCGGGACCCGTACACCGGCTCGCAGGAGGCGGACAACGTCTGGGACTTCTGGGGCCTGTCGCCCGAGGCCACCCACCAGGTGACCTGGCTGTTCGGCGACCGCGGCATCCCGGCCTCCTACCGCCACCTGGACGGCTTCGGCTCGCACACCTACCAGTGGCAGAACGAGGCCGGCGAGTACTTCTGGGTGAAGTACCACTTCAAGACCGACCAGGGCATCCGGAACCTCACCCAGGAGGAGGCCAACAAGCTGGCCGGCGAGGACCCGGACAGCCACCAGCGGGACCTGCGCGAGTCCATCGAGCGCGGCGACTTCCCGAGCTGGACGGTCAGCGTCCAGATCATGCCGGCGGCGGACGCGGCGGCCTACCGCTTCAACCCCTTCGACCTGACCAAGGTCTGGCCGCACGCCGACTACCCGCTGGTCGAGTTCGGCAAGCTGGAGCTGAACCGCAACCCCGACAACGTCTTCGCCGAGGTCGAGCAGTCGATCTTCTCGCCGTCGCACTTCGTGCCCGGCATCGGCCCGTCCCCGGACAAGATGCTGCAGGGCCGGCTGTTCGCCTACGCGGACGCCCACCGCTACCGCGTCGGCATCAACGCCGACCACCTGCCGGTCAACCGCCCGCACGCCACCGAGGCGCTCAACAACAGCCGGGACGGCCACCTCTACGACGGCCGCCACGGCCGCCGCAAGAACTACGAGCCGAACAGCTTCGGCGGCCCGGTGCAGACCGGCCGTCCGCTGTGGGCGGCGACCCCGGTCACCGGCGACACCGGTACCCACGAGGCGCCCTCGCACGCCGAGGACAACGACTTCGTGCAGGCCGGCAACCTCTACCGGCTGATCGGCGAGGACGAGAAGCAGCGGCTGATCGCCAACCTGGCCGGCTTCATCGCCAAGGTCTCCGCCGACCGCGAGGACATCGTCGAGCGCGCGGTGGAGAACTTCCGCAAGGCCGACGAGGACTACGGCCGGCGGCTGGAGACGGCGGTGCGGGAGCTGCGCAAGCAGCGCTGACGCACCGCGGCGCGGGGCCCGGTGAGGGGCCCCGCGAGCAGCGGGGTTCACCAGCCCGGAGACCAGCGCCTCGCCGAGCCCGAACCCGGCGTCCACGGTGGCGGTCCGGCGGTGGCCCGTGACGGGGTCGGCGGTGACCAGGACCCCGGACGCGTCCGGG
>NZ_JBHJRC010000311.1:0-9648 GCF_042261735.1 Kitasatospora sp. NPDC056327
GCCGGTGTGGGGAGCCGCCCCGAGCGGCGTTCTCAGCGGGCGCCGCCGGCGGCACCGCGGCGGATGCCCAGGCGGTCGACGAGCGTACGGAAGCGCTCGATGTCCTTCTTGGCCAGGTACTGCAGCAGACGGCGGCGCTGGCCGACCAGGATCAGCAGGCCGCGGCGCGAGTGGTGGTCGTGCTTGTGCGACTTGAGGTGCTCGGTCAGGTCCGAGATGCGGCGGGAGAGCATGGCCACCTGGACCTCGGGGGAGCCGGTGTCGCCCTCCTTCTGGCCGAACTCGGCGATGATCTGCTTCTTGACGTCAGAGGCGAGAGCCACTGCAACTCCTTCGAGGTGATACCGAGCGTTCCTGGTCTACGGCACAGGACTCTGTGAGAACTCGGTGTCGTGACGGGCGCGGCCGGTGGTCGGCCGTCCGGGGGACGGACACACGGCTGCGCTCGGAGGCCAAGCGTACCAGTGCCGCCGGAGCGCACGGCCGGCGGCCCCCGGCGCCCGGGTCAGCCGGTGGCGCCGCGCACCAGCCGGTAGACGTCGAGCACGGCCAGCACCAGCGGGACCAGCGACATCAGGGTGAGGCTGTCGACCAGGTCCAGGACGCGCCCCCAGAAGGGGGAGACGCCGAGGCGGGGCACCACCAGGGCGATCGCGGTGAGCACCGCGGCGCCGAAGGCGATCGAGGCGGTCAGCCAGACGGTGCGCAGGTCGGCCCCGGTGGAGCCGATGCCGGCCCGCAGCACGAACTGCGGGGTGTGCAGGGAGAGGCCGACGATCAGCAGCGACAGTCCGAGCAGTCCGGCGGTGGTGAGGGCGAGGACCTGGGCGCTGTAGCGGAACAGCCGGGCGCGCAGCATGGTGGCGAGGCCGAGGACGAGCGCGAGCAGCTCGGGGAAGGTCTCGTCGGTGAAGCCGAGCACCGCGCAGGAGCCGACGATCACCGCCGCGCAGCCGCCGACCAGGCCGACCAGCACCTCGTGGCCGCGGCGGGCCCGGTGGGCGATCCGCTCGTACTGGACGAGTTCGGCGCGGGCGGCCTCCTCGTCGTGGTCGCGGCCGCGGGCGCGGGTCTGGCCGGGGGCGCTGTAGCCGACGGGGAGCCGGGCGAAACGGGCGGACAGGCCCGGCAGGAAGCCGATCACGGCGACGGCGGCGACACCGGTGACGGCGGCGATGTGGTCGGCCGGGGTGTCCGGCAGCAGGACGGCGGCGAAGGTGGCGAGCGCGCCGGCCGCGGCCAGGAAGGCGGCGGCGACGAACGCCGAGTCCCGCTCGGGGAGCAGGCCGACCAGCAGCACGGCGACCACCAGGACCGCGACGCAGCCGGTGAGGAACTGCAGCCGGCCCGGGCCGTCCAGAGGTCCGCCGCCGGTGGGGGCGAGGATGCCGCTGCCAGCGATCAGGGCGTGCGGCAGGGCGCCGAGGCCGAGCGCGAGGCCGGCCCAGGCGTCCCGGTAGACCCGGGCGCGCACGCCGGCGAGGGCGGTGAGCACGACGGCGACGACGCCGGAGAGCACGCCGGGCAGGCCGTGCATGTCGTGGCGCAGGTCGGAGAACCAGAGCGCGAAGCCGAGCAGGGTGAGCAGCAGTCCGGTGCCGGTGAGGCCGAAGGCCCGCATCAGCTCGGGGCTCCAGAACCGGCGGTCGGCCTCGCCGGCGGTGGCGATCGCGTCGGCGACGTCGTCGTAGACGGCGGGCGGCAGCGACTCGGCGAACGGGCGCAGGCTGAGCAGGTCGCCGTCGCGCACCTGCTGGGCGGCGAGCGAGCGGCTGCCGTCGAGCACGGTGCCGTCGCGGCGCACCAGGTGGAAGCCGGTGGGGACGCCGTCGGGCTGGGTCCCGCCGGACAGCCGCAGCACCTCGGGGTAGACGTCCGCGAGCGGGACGTCCTCGGGCAGGGCGACGTCGATCCGGCTGTCCGGGGCGACGACGGTGACCCGGCAGAAGCCGGTGGTGGCGGGCGTCGTCATGCCCCTGCCTCGTTCGCTCGACGCACGTGGCGCTCCCCCTCGGTGACGGTGCCGCGGCACCGGCGGTCGGTCGGTCCGGCCGTCCCGCGGGCGCCCGGCGGGCGGAACCGGCCAGGTGCGGCCACGAGTTGGCGCGGCGTTACCCTACCCGCCCGGTTCGTGCCCGGCCCCGCGGAGGGCGGCCGGGCCCGCGCGGCCGGGGCCCCAGTAGGATCGGCCCCTGCGCAGGGCGGCGGGGGCGGCGCGCGCCTCTCCCGATGCCTGCGGTCGGCGGAGCGGGGGGCGGCGTCACACGGGGTGTCCCCCGCCGTACGGATCCAGTTGCGTGAGGGCTGATGCCGTGAGGATCGAGCGAAGCGTTCGTGGTCGGGGGGTGGGACGCGCATGGGCGTGATCACGGTGAAGCGGCCGGCCCGGGCCTATCCGCCCGCAGTGCCGGACGAGCCGGTGGAGCTGGTCGCCCCTCCGGAGCTTCCCAGGTCGGGCGGCGAGGACTGGGTGATGAGCATCCTGCCGATGCTCGGCATGGGCGGGTCGGCGGTGTTCTTCTTCGCGCCGGGCGCCCAGGCCCCGATGAAGATCATGGGCGGTCTGATGATCGTCTCGACGGTCGGGATGGCGCTGGCGCAGATCGTCCGGGCCCGCAAGGGCGGCTCCACCGCGACCGCGGACGAGCGGCGCGACTACCTCAAGTACCTGCAGCAGATGCGCCGCCAGGTCCGCCGGACCGCCGAGCGCCAGCGCGGCGCGCAGCTGTTCCTCAACCCCGAGCCGGACCAGCTCTGGTCGATCGTCGCGGACGGCCGCCGGCTGTGGGAGCGGCGGGCCGGCGACGCCGACTTCGCCCAGATCCGGGTCGGCCGCGGACCGGTGCAGCTGTCCACTCCGCTGGTCGCGCCGCAGACCGCGCCGATGGACGAGCTGGAGCCGCTGTCGGCGGCCGCGATGCAGACCTTCCTGAAGGCCCACGGCACCCTGCCGGACCTGCCGCTGGCGGTCTCGCTGCGCGCCTTCTACCACATCACGGTCTGCGGCGACCCGGACACCGTCTACGGCAACGTCCGGGCGATGATCGCCCAGTTGACCACCCTGCACTCGCCCGACGACCTGCTGGTGACGGTCGCCGCGGCGCCCGGCGCGGTGGACGAGTGGGAGTGGACCAAGTGGCTCCCGCACAACCAGCACCGCAAGGAGAGCGACGGCGCCGGTTCGCGCCGGCTGATCGCCACCGGTCTCGGCGAGCTGGAGCTGCTGATCCAGGACGAGCTGGCCGGGCGTCAGCGCTTCGTCCGGGACGCCTCGCCGGCGCCGGACCAGCCGCACGTGGTGGTCGTCATGGACGGCGCCTCGGTACCGCACGACTCGCTGCTGGCCGGCGCCGAGGGCGTGCACGGGGTGACCATCGTCGAGGTGGTTCCGGGTGACCTGGACGAGCCGACCGGGCACCTGGTCGTCACGGTCTCGCCGGACTCGCTGGTGCTGCGCTCGGCGTCCGGCGCCACCTACGCCGGCACCCCGGACACCCTCACCGCCTGGCAGTCCGAGGCGCTGGCCCGGCAGCTGGCGCCGTACCGGGCCTCGGCCGGCGGCGACGACGAACCGCTGCTGTCCAACCTGGACTTCACCGACCTGATGAACTCGGGCGACCCGGGCTCCTTCGACGTGGGCCGCAGCTGGCGGCAGCGGGCGCAGCACGAGCGGCTGCGGGTGCCGATCGGCGTCGGGGCCGGCGGCGAGCACGTGTACCTGGACATCAAGGAGGCCGCGCAGGAGGGCATGGGCCCGCACGGCCTGTGCGTCGGCGCGACCGGCTCCGGCAAGTCCGAACTGCTGCGCACCCTGGTGCTGGGGCTGGCGATGACGCACTCCTCGGAGACGCTGAACTTCGTGCTCGCCGACTTCAAGGGCGGCGCGACCTTCGCGGGCATGGCGGACATGCCGCACACCTCCGCGGTGATCACCAACCTGGAGGGCCAGCTCACCCTGGTGGACCGCATGCGGGACGCCGTCGAGGGCGAGCTCAACCGGCGCCAGGAGCTGCTGCACCGGGCCGGCAACTACGCGAACATCCACGAGTACGAGCGGGCCCGGGCGGCCGGCGCGGCGCTGGACCCGCTGCCCTCGCTGGTGCTGATCATCGACGAGTTCTCCGAACTCCTCACCGCCAAGCCCGACTTCATCGACATGTTCATCCAGATCGGCCGGATCGGCCGGTCCCTCGGGGTGCACCTGCTGCTGGCCTCGCAGCGCCTGGAGGAGGGCAAGCTGCGCGGGCTGGACACCTATCTCTCCTACCGGATCGGCCTGCGCACCTTCTCGGCGGCCGAGTCGCGGGCGGCGATCGGGGTGCCGGACGCCTACCACCTGCCGCCGGTGCCGGGCGTCGGCTACCTGAAGTTCGGCACCGACGTGATGGACCGGTTCAAGGCGGCGTACGTCTCCGGGCCGTACCGGGCGCCGGGGCAGCAGCGGTCGACCGGCGGCCGGCTGGTGACCGCCCGGGCGGTCCGGTTCACCGCGGCCGAGGTGCCGGTGACCGAGCCGCTGGTGCAGGAGGTCGAGCCGCAGGCGGAGGAGCCGGACGACGCCCTGGCGGACACCGTGCTGGACGTGTTCGTGCAGCGGATGGCGGGCCAGGGCCCGGCGGCGCACCAGGTGTGGCTGCCGCCGCTGGACGCGCCGCCGAGCGTGGACCAGCTGCTGCCGCCGCTCCAGGCGACCGCCGAGCGCGGGCTCACCGCTCCGCAGTACGGCGCGCTCGGCCGGCTGCGGGTGCCGGTCGGCATCGTCGACAAGCCGCGCGACCAGAAGCGGGACATCCTCGACCACGACTACTCCGGCGCGGCCGGCCACGGCCTGGTGGTCGGCGGCCCGCGCTCCGGCAAGTCGACGATGATCCGCACCACGGTGGCCTCGTTCGCGCTCACCCACACCCCGCTGGAGGTCCAGCTCTACCTGCTGGACTTCGGCGGCGGCGGCTTCCAGTCGCTCCAGGACCTGCCGCACGTCGGCGGGGTGGCCGGGCGGCTGGACGCCGAGAAGGTGCGCCGGATGGTCTCCGAGGTGCACGGCGTGCTGAACCGGCGCGAGGAGCTCTTCCGCGCCACCGGGATCGACTCGATCGGCACCTACCGGGCCCGCCGGGCCTCGGGCGTGCTGCCGGAGGAGGCCTTCGGCGACGTCTTCCTGGTGATCGACGGCTGGAACACCTTCAAGCAGGAGTTCGAGGTGCTGGAGCCGGTCATCGGCGACATCGCCCAGCGGGGCCTCGGCTACGGCGTCCACCTGATCGTCACGGCGGCCCGGTACGCCGAGGTCCGGCCGGCGCTGAAGGACCTGCTGCAGAACCGGACCGAGCTGAAGCTCGGCGACGCGATGGAGTCCGAGGTGGACCGCCGGGTGGCGCAGAACGTGCCGTCCGTCCCGGGCCGCGGCGTCACCGCGGACCGGCTGCACTTCCTCACCGGTCTGCCGCGGCTGGACGGCTCCGGCTCGGTCGAGGAGCTGCAGAGCGGCGTGGCCGGCCTGGTCACGGCGGTCGCCGGGGCGTGGACGGGCCCGCGCGCGCCGCAGGTGCGGATGCTGCCGGCGGTGCTGGACGGGCACTCGCTGCCGAAGGGCTTCGAGTTCCCGGAGCGGGGTGTCGCCTTCGGCGTGGACGAGGCGGAGCTGGCGCCGGCCTTCGTCAACTTCGAGACCGATCCGCTGTTCATCGTCTTCGGCGACACCGAGTCCGGGAAGTCCGCGCTGCTGCGGATGCTGGTCAAGCAGATCACCGAGCGCTACACCCCGGACCAGGCCGGCATCGTGGTCGGCGACTACCGGCGCGCGCTGCTGGGCGTCGTCCCGCCGGAGTACCTGGTCGAGTACGCGGCGGCGCAGCCGGCCATGTCGAGCGTGGTCGAGATGCTGCGCGGGGCCTGCGCGCGCCGGCTGCCGGGGCCGGACGTGACCGCGGAGCAACTGCGCAACCGCAGCTGGTACAGCGGCAAGGACATGTTCGTGGTCGTGGACGACTACGAGCTGGTGGCGACCTCCTCGGGCAATCCGCTGGCGGCGCTCGCGGAGTTCCTGCCGTTCGCCCGGGACATCGGCCTGCGGGTCGTCGTCGCGCGCAGCGCGGGCGGTGCGGGGCGCTCGCTGTACGAGCCGTTCATGCAGCGGATGCGCGAGCTGGGCGGCCAGGGCGTGCTGCTCTCCGGCAACCGGGACGAGGGGCCGCTGCTGGCCAACGTCAAGCCGCAGGCGCTGCCGCCGGGACGCGGCGTGTTCGTCTCGCGCCGGGCGACCGGCGGGCAGACGGTGCAGACGGGCTGGCTGCCGGCGCCGTAGCCGGCCGCCCCGGGGCCACGGAGCGTGATCGGAGGGGTCGGGTCCCCGGACCCGGCCCCTTCCGCCGTCCCGGGTGCTGAAACGTTACCTTGATCTTTGCGCCGGAGGGCTGCGGTTCCCGTACCCGGCCCGGGGGCCGGCCGGCGGCGGACGGGCTCCGGCCGTCCCGCCCCCGCGCTCGACCGCCACCTTTGAATGCGCGGATGCAACATGCCGTTCACCTTGGATTCAAGCGTTTTGTGGTGAAAGTAACAAGTCGGACATGCACAGTGATGACGATAAGTGATCATCAGATCGCATGTCTGCGCGCCTCGTGGCAACGGATTCCGAAGCGATTCCGCCATTGACGCGATCGATACGGCCAAGGTTCCATGGCGGCCCGGGAGCGACAGGACCAGAACCCGAGCACACAGCCAGCGGAGGCGATACCGCTCCCTCTCCAGGACCGCACAGAGCCGATCGGATGCCTCATGACCGACACGCTTCGCCCGCCGACCCCCGTGGCCCCCGCCACGGCCGCCGCAGGGGCGGGTACCGCCCCGCAGCAGAAGCTCAAGCGCTCGATCGGTGTCGTCGGCGGCACGCTGCTCACGCTGTCCTGCGTCACCCCCGCGTCCACGCTCTTCGTGATCGTCCCGGAACTCTTCTCCAGCATCGGCAGCGCGACCGCGCTGGTCATCGCGATCGGCTCGCTGCTCTGCATCGCGGTGGCCTTCTGCTACTCCGAGCTGGGCACCCTGATCCCCAGCGCCGGCGGCGAGTACGCGATGGTCGGCACCCTGGCCGGGCGGCTGGCCGGCTGGCTGGTCTTCGTGCTCTCGCTGATCGTGGTGATGATCGTCCCCTCGGTCATCGCCCTCGGCACCGCCGACTACCTCGCCCCCGTCCTGCACGTCGACAAGCCGCTGGCCGGCGCCGCGGTGATGCTCGCGGCCACCCTGGCCGGCCTGCTGGACCTGCGCGCCAACGCCTGGATCACCGGCGTCTTCCTGGTCCTGGAGGTCATCGCGGCCGGCGTGGTGTCCGTGCTCGGCTTCGCCCACGCCAACAGCGGCGCCCCCAGCATGCTGCACGGCGTGGTCACCGGCGAGGACGGCGTCGCCACCACGGTCAGCGTCGGCGCGATCATCGGCGCCCTCGGCATCGCGCTCTTCATCACCCAGGGCTTCTCCACCGCCGTCTACCTCTCCGAGGAGCTGGAGAACCCCCGCCGCAACGTCTCCCGCACCGTGCTGTGGACGCTCGGCATCTCCGCCGCGATCATCCTGGTCCCGGTCGCCGCCATCACCATGGGCGCCCCCGACCTGGCGACCCTGAGCTCCGGCGACATCTCCGGCCTGGTCACCGCCTGGAGCAACTCCGCGGTCGGCACCTTCATCAGCCTCTGCGTGGCACTGGCCATCATCAACGCCGGCATCGTCATGGTCATCCAGAACTCCCGGGTGCTGTTCGCCTCGGCCCGCGACAAGGCCTGGCCCGGGCCGGTCAACAAGGCCTTCGGCACCCTGGGCCGGTTCGGCTCCCCCTGGGTCGCCACCCTGGCCGTCGGCCTGCCGGGCGCCGCACTCTGCTTCGTGAAGGGCGAGCTGCTCAGCGAGATCACCGGCGTCGCCGTCACCGGGATGTACCTGCTGGTCGCGATCGCCGCACTGCTCTCCCGCCGCAACCGCCACAAGCACGCCGCCGCCTGGCGGATGCCGCTGTGGCCGGCCGTGCCGGTGGTGCTGATCGCGGTGCTGGTCTACGTCATCACCCAGCTGGACGCCGTGCCGCTGCTGTGGACCGGCGGCATCACCGCCGCCGCCACCCTCTACTGGCTGTTCTACCTGCGCCCCCGGCAGGACACCCGCTGGGTGATCAGCCTCCCCGACGACCAGCAGGACTGACCCCGCCGACCCCTCCCCTCCCCCACACGGCGGTGCCCCGGACTCCCCCAGGTCCGGGGCACCGCCGCGTCCGCGTCCTCGCGCGGGTGGGCCCGGCGCGACTCCCCGGTCCGCCGCCTCCCGCACCGGCCGCACGGTCCGCGCGGGCGCGCTGCCGGTCGCGCCTCAGGGCCGCCGGCGGTGGTCGCGGAGCACCACTGCGCCGCCGATCAGCAGCGCGACCAGCAGCGCACCCGCGCCCAGCACGTAGGTGGCGGTGCGGCCGTCGCGGTCGGCCTGGGTCTCGCCCAGACCGAGCGGGCGCGGCACGATCGGCGCGGAGGCCAGCCGGACCGGCGGGTCCTCCACCGGGCGGTCGGCCGGGGCCGCGGGGGCGGTGGTGACCGCCTTGACCGGGTCGACCACGCCCCAGCCGATGTACTCGTTCGCCTTGTGGTCGGTGCGCTGGGCGGTCTGCTCGATCCAGGCCCGCACCTGGCTCGGCCGCCAGTCCCTGTGGGCGCCGACCAGCAGCGCCGCCAGCCCGGCCACGTACGGCGCGGCGAAGCTGGTGCCGTTGTCCACGCACTGCCCGCCGCGCGGGACCGTGGAGAGCATGTCGACCCCGGGGGCCGCGACGTCCACGAAGGCCCCGTACTGGGAGAAGTAGGTGCGCTCGTTGTTGCGGTCGGAGGCGCCGACGGCGAGGACGGTCGGGAACGCCGCCGGGTAGGTGTCGCCCTTCTTGCCGTCGTTGCCGGACGAGGCGACCACCACCACGCCCCGGCTCTCGGCGTTGTCGATCGCGGCCTTGAGCTCGTCGTAGCCGACGAACCGGCTGTCACCCGCGCCGCGCACGTCCTGGGAGATGTTGATGACCCTGGCGCCCTGCTGGACCGCGGAGTCGATCGCCTCGACGAGCGAGTGCACGTCGCCGTTGCCCTCGGCGTCGTTCTGCCGGATCGACAGGATCGCGGCGCCCGGGGCGATGCCGACGAAGCCGGTCTGCTCGCTGCGGGCGGCGGCGATGATGCCGGCCACCTTGGTGCCGTGGCCGACCAGGTCGTCCCTGCCACCGCCCTCGACCCGCTTGCCCTCCTTGTCCTTGAGCAGCGAACCGCCGTCGAGGACCTTGTTGGCGAGCTGGGGGTTCTGGTCGTCCACCCCGGTGTCGATGACCGCGACCAGCACGCCCGCACCGGTGGTCGCGCCGCCCTGCCAGAGCTCGTCCAGCACCATCCGCTGGAGCGACCACGGCACGGCCTGCACGTTCTGCGCGTTGCGGCCGCACTCCCCCGCGGCCGAGACGCCCGGGCCCGCCGCGGCCGCCGGGCCCGTCAGCGGGCCGCCGAGCAGCGCGAGCGCGGCCAACGCCGCGGCCGCTGTCCGGTACCTGACCACCGGCACCCTGCCACCCCTCCTGTCGTCCACCTGGTCGCGCGGTCGCGCGCCGGGAGGCGGGCGCCCCGGTGCGGGTCG
>NZ_JBHJRC010000312.1:0-9639 GCF_042261735.1 Kitasatospora sp. NPDC056327
AAAGGAATCTCCAACCCCAGAACAATCCGGGGCCGGGGATGTCAACATATCTGGCGTTGACTTTTGGCACGCTGTTGAGTTCTCAAGGAACGGACACTTCCTTCGGGCGGCTTTCACACCGGCCCTCCGGGCGCTTCGTTCTTTCGTGTCTCCAGCTTATCAGATGTTTTCCGCCCCGTTTTCCGGAGTTTGCTTCATCGGATTTGCTTCGGCCTTTCGGCGCTCCCGAACTCTAGCAGAGTTTCTCGGGCCGTTTTCCCGCTCCGTTCTCGAATTCAGTTCGAGAACTTCGACTGGGGGCCGTCCCGTGGGGCAACCCGGAGAACATTACGCACCGGGTTGCCCCACGTCAAACCGACCGGGGTCAGACCTCGACGACGACCGGCAGGATCATCGGGCGCCGGCGGTAGTTGTCCGCCACCCACTTGCCGAGGGTCCGGCGGACGAGCTGCTGGACCTGACGGATCTCCAGAACGCCGTCACCCGCCGAGCGGTCGAGGGCCTCCTGCAGCTTGGCCGCCACCGGGGCGAACGCGGCGTCGTCGATGCCGGAGCCGCGGGCCTGGAGGGTCGGGCCGCCGACGATCTTGCCGTTGGTGGAGTCGACCACCACGAAGCAGGAGATGAAGCCCTCCTCCCCGAGGATCCGGCGGTCCTTGAGCGAGGCCTCGGTGATGTCGCCGACCGAGGAGCCGTCGACGTAGACGTAGCCGGCCTGCACCTTGCCCACGATGCGGGCGATGCCCTTCTCCAGGTCGACGCAGACGCCGTCCTCCGCGATGACCACGCGGTTGCGCGGAATCCCGGTCGCGATGCCGAGGTCGGCCGCGGCCCGCAGGTGGCGCCACTCGCCGTGCACCGGCATGAGGTTGCGCGGCTTGCAGATGTTGAAGAAGTAGAGCAGTTCGCCGGCCGAGGCGTGGCCGGAGACGTGCACCTTGGCGTTGCCCTTGTGCACGACCTTGGCGCCCCAGCGGGTCAGGCCGTTGATGACCCGGTAGACGGCGTTCTCGTTGCCGGGGATCAGTGACGAGGCCAGGATGACGGTGTCGCCCTCGACGATGCGGATCTGGTGGTCGCGGTTGGCCATCCGGGACAGCGCGGCCATCGGCTCGCCCTGCGAACCGGTACAGATCAGCACGACCTCCTTGTCCGGCAGGTCGTCCAGCTGCTTGACGTCGACGACCATGTTGCCGGGAACCTTGAGGTACCCGAGGTCGCGGGCGATGCCCATGTTGCGGACCATCGAGCGGCCGACGAAGGCGACCTTGCGCTTGTACTCGTGCGCGGCGTCCAGCACCTGCTGGATGCGGTGCACGTGGCTGGCGAAGGAGGCCACGATGATGCGCTTGTCGGCGTTCGCGAAGACGTTCCGCAGCGCGGCCGAGATGTCCCGCTCGTGCGGGATGAAGCCGGGGACCTCGGCGTTGGTGGAGTCCACCAGCAGCAGGTCCATGCCCTCCTCCGCCAGCTTGGCGAAGGCCGGAAGGTCGGTGAGGCGGCCGTCGAGCGGCAGCTGGTCCATCTTGAAGTCGCCGGTGGCGACGACCATGCCGGCGGGCGTGCGCACGGCGACCGCGAGCGCGTCCGGGATGGAGTGGTTGACCGCGATGAACTGGCAGTCGAAGGGGCCGATCCGCTCGCGGTCGCCCTCGGTGACCTCCAGCACGTACGGACGGATGCGGTGCTCGGCGAGCTTGGCCTCGATCAGTGCGAGGGTGAGCTTCGACCCGATCAGCGGAATGTCCGGGTTCTCGCGGAGCAGGAAGGGCACCGCGCCGATGTGGTCCTCGTGGCCGTGCGTGAGGACGATGCCGTCGACCTTGTCGAGGCGGTCCCGGATGTAGCTGAAGTCCGGGAGGATCAGGTCCACACCAGGCTGCTCGTCCTCGGGGAAGAGGACGCCGCAGTCGATGATCAGCATGCGGTCCCCGTATTCGAGGACCGTCATGTTGCGGCCGATCTCGCCGAGACCGCCGAGCGGAGTGATGCGCAGGGCGCCCGGCTTGAGGGCCGGGGGCGCGCCGAGTTCGGGATGCGGGTGGCTCAAAAGACTCTCCTCACGACGCACGCCATATGTCCGGGGTCCTCCCCCGCGAGACATATGGCGTGCGTTCTCAGTGTCGGTGTTCCTACCGGGTCTGTGCTCTCGCGCCTTCGGTCCGGTCCAGCGGCGGACCCCTGCGGGTCCGGCGAGCCGGGGCGCGCACGTCTCTGTCTGTTACAGGTCTACCCCGCCGGCGGCGAGATCCCTCTTCAGTTGCGCGATCTCCTCGGGGGTCGCGCCGACCAGGGGCAGCCGCAGCGGGCCGGCGGGCAGCCCCTGGAGCTCCAGCGCCGCCTTGGTCAGGATGACGCCCTGGGTGCGGAAGATACCGGTGAAGACCGGCAGCAGGCGCTGGTGGACGGCCGTGGCCTTGGCCACATCACCGGCCAGGTAGGCCTCGACCATGCTCCGCAGGTCGCCGGCCACCACGTGTCCGACGACGCTGACGACACCCACGGCTCCGACCGACAGCAGCGGCAGGTTGAGGATGTCGTCCCCGGAGTACCAGGCGAGACCGGAGCGGGAGATCGCCCAGGCCGCGGCGCCGAGATCGCCCTTGGCGTCCTTGTTGGCGACGATCCGCGGGTGCTCGCCCAGCCGCACCAGCGTCTCGTGGCTCAGCGCGACCCCGGTGCGGCCCGGGATGTCGTACAGCATCACCGGCAGCCCGGTGGCGTCGGCGATCCGCACGGTGTGCCGGTACAGGCCCTCCTGCGGGGGCTTGCTGTAGTACGGCGTGACCGCCAGAAGGCCGTGCGCGCCGGCCGCCTCGGCCCGGCGGGCCAGCTCCACGCTGTGGTGGGTGTCGTTGGTGCCGACGCCGGCCACCACGTGGGCCCGGTCCCCGACCGCCTCCACCACGGCGCGGACGAGCCGGTCCTTCTCGGCGTCGCTGGTGGTCGGGGACTCGCCGGTGGTGCCGTTGACGACGAGGCCGTCGTTGCCGGAGTCGACGAGGTGCGCGGCGAGGCGCTGGGCGCCGTCGAGGTCGAGGCCGCCGTCGGCGGTGAACGGTGTCACCATCGCGGTCAGGACCCGGCCGAAGGGCGTCTGGGGGGTGGAGGTCGGAGCCATGCGTCCAAAACTACTCGTAGGCGGTGCGGCGACACCCAGGCCGGTCCACGGTTCGGACGGCCGCGGTGGCGGACGGCTGCGAACCTACCGCGAACCGCGTGCGGAAGGACCGCGGAAAACCGAACGGCCGCCGAACGGCCGCCGGCCGGTTCCGGTACGGCCCGCGCGCGGCCCCGGCCGCGGGAGGTTCCGGCGGACGGGGTCCCGACGGCGGGGACATGGGATTCCGGTGCTGCGTGCTCGGGGGTTCAAGCAGCACCGGAATCCGTGTTCACGAGCGTAGGGAGAGGTCGGAAATGCCGCAATCCAGACATGCCAGACATGCTCCCCGGATGCCCGTCGCCGCAGGTCAGGGGGCGACCCGGCCGTGTTTCTCGAACGCCGCATGGGTGAGCGGCATGAGCTGCGCCCACTGCTCCTCCATCCGCTCCGCGACCATCTCGATCTCGCGCTGCGGGAACGACGGCACCGCCGAGTACGCCCGCTTGGTGCGCAGCGACAGGAAGTGCATCAGCGAGCGCGCGTTGCAGGTCGCGTACATCGACGAGAAGAGGCCGACCGGCAGCACCGCGCGGGCGACCTCGCGGGCCACGCCGGCCGCCAGCATCTCCTGGTAGCGCTCGTACGACTCGCGGTAGGCGGCCTCCATCGAGGCGGTCACGGTCCGGTGCTGCTCCGCGGTGCCCTCGACGAACTCGTAGCGGCCCGGGCGGCCCTGCTGGACCAGCTTGCGGTCCTCGGCGGGGACGTAGAAGACCGGCTGCAGCTCGCGGTAGCGTCCGGACTCCTCGTTGTACGACCAGCCGCTGCGGTGCCGGTGGAACTCGCGGAAGACGAAGATCGGCGCGCTGATGAAGAAGGTCATCGAGTTGTGCTCGAACGGCGTGCCGTGCCGGTCCCGCATCAGGAAGTTGATCAGGCCGGCGGACTTCTCCGGGTCCTGCTGAAGCGCCTCCAGGGACTGCTCCCCGGCCGTCGAGACCCGGGCCGCCCAGATGACGTCCGTGTCGGCGGCCGCGCTGCGGACCAGGTCCACGGTGACGTCGCCGCGGAACCGGGGGCCCGTCGGGGCGGTCGTTTCGTCGCTCACGCGCTACTCCTTGCGGGTTCGGTGGTGCCGGTGCCGTCCGTGGCGGTGGTCCCGGCACCCGTGGTGCGGTGCAGCCGGATCGCGTGCTGCATGGTCTTGCGGGCGCGCGGCACGTCACCGGCGTCGGCGTACGCGACCGCGAGGCGGAAGAAGACCCGCCAGTCGCCGGGTGCCGCCTCGGCCTCGGCCCTGCGGCGGGCGAAGACGGCGTCGGCCGAGGCCCGGTCGATCCGGCCGCCCCCGGTGCGCTCCAGCTCGTCGACCGGCAGACCGCCCTCGGCCTCCAGCTCCCGGGCGAGCCGCTCGCTGTCCCGCCCGAAGCGGATCGTCTGCCGCAGGAACCAGAAGCCGACGACCGGGACGACGAAGGCGCACAGCCCGAGGCCGATGCCGAGCGGCTTGCCGGTGGCGACGAGCTGGACGCCCTCGCCGACGCAGATCAGCGCGACCAGCGCCAGCACGCCGGAGAGGACGAAGAAGCCGGTACGGGAGGTCATGCCGGGCTCACAGGTCCAGGAAGTGCTCAAGGCCCAGGGTGAGCCCGGGCGTTTCGACGACCTTGCGCACGCCGAGCAGGATGCCCGGCATGAAGCTGCTGTGGTGCAGCGAGTCGTGCCGGATGGTGAGGGTCTCGCCGGTGTCGCCGAACATCACCTGCTGGTGGGCGAGCAGGCCGCGCAGCCGCACCGCGTGCACCGGCACCCCGTCCACGTCCGCGCCGCGGGCGCCCGGCAGGCCGTGGGTGGTCGGGTCCTGCTGCGGGGGCCGGCCGGCCTCGGCGCGCGCGGCGGCGATCAGCTGGGCGGTGCGGGTGGCGGTGCCGCTGGGGGCGTCCGCCTTGCGGTCGTGGTGCAGCTCGACCACCTCGACCGACTCGAAGTACCTGGCGGCGGTCTGGGCGAACTTCATGCCGAGCACGGCGCCGATGGAGAAGTTCGGCGCGATCAGCAGGCCCAGGCCGGGCGCCCCGGCGAGCCAGCCCTCGACGGTGGCGAGCCGCTCGTCCGTCCAGCCGGTGGTGCCGGTGACCACGTGGATGCCGTGGTGCAGGCAGTAGTCGAGGTTGCCCATCACCGAGTCCGGGTGGGTGAGTTCGACGACGGCCTGGACACCGGCGCCGGTCAGCTCGGAGAGCTCCGACTCCCGGCCCAGGGTGGCGACCAGCTCCAGGTCCGGAGCGGCCTCGACGGCCTTGACGGCCTCCGAGCCGATCCGGCCCCGGGCGCCGATCACGGCGACACGCAGCGTCATGGTGAGAAGTCCCTTCAGGCCAGCAGGTCGGCGAGCTTGGCGGCCCGCTTGTCGTTGATCGGGCCGATCAGCGCGAGCGACGGCCGGTGCGCCCCCAGCACATCACGGGCGACCTCGTGGACGTCGTCCAGGGTCACCGCCGCGATGCGTTCGAGCATGTCGTCGACCGACAGGTGGTGGCCGTAGCTCAGCTCGGCCTTGCCGATCCGGTTCATCAGCGAACCGGTGTCCTCCATGCCGAGCACGGTCGAGCCGGAGATCTGGCCGATCGCGCGCGCCAGCTCCTCCTCGGTGATGCCCTCGGCGACCACCTTGGCGAGCTCCTCGCGGCAGATCCGCAGCACCTCCTCGACCCGCTTGGGCTGGCAGCCGGCGTAGATGCCGAACAGCCCGCTGTCCGCGTACGAGGAGGAGTAGGAGTACACCGAGTAGGCCAGGCCGCGCTTCTCCCGGACCTCCTGGAACAGCCGGGAGCTCATCCCGCCGCCGAGGGCCGCGTTGAGCACGCCCATCGCCCAGCGGCGCTCGTCGTGCCGGGGGACGCCGGGCACGCCCAGCACCAGGTGGGCCTGCTCGGTGGACCGGTTGAGCACCTCGACCCGGCCCGCGGTGCGGAGCACCTTGACGCCGCGCCGCGCCTCGGCGGGGACCGCCTCGGACCTGGCGAGCAGCGGCGCGAAGGCCTGCTCGACCTGCCTGACGACCTTGCGGTGGTCCAGGTTGCCGGCCGCGGCGACGACCAGCTGCTCGGGCTTGTATCGGCGGTGGAAGAACCCGGCGATCTGGTCGCGGGTGAGCGCGCGGATCGTCTCCTGGGTACCGAGGACCGGGCGGCCGAGCGGGCCGTTGCCGAAGATCACCTTGGCGAAGAGGTCGTGGACGACGTCACCCGGGTCGTCCTCGGCCATCGCCATCTCCTCCAGGATGACGCCGCGCTCGGCGTCGACGTCCTCCGGGCGGATCAGCGAGCCGGTGAGCATGTCGCAGACCACGTCGATGGCCAGCGGCAGGTCGGTGTCGAGCACCCGCGCGTAGTAGCAGGTGTTCTCCTTGGCGGTGAAGGCGTTCATCTCGCCGCCGACCGCGTCCAGGGCGGCCGAGATGTCCAGCGCGCTGCGCCGCTCGGTGCCCTTGAAGAGCAGGTGCTCCAGGTAGTGGGTGGCGCCGTTGAGCTGCGGGGTCTCGTCGCGCGAACCGACGCCGACCCAGATGCCGAAGGTCGCGGAGCGCACCGTCGGCAGGGTCTCGGTGACGACGCGCAGGCCGCCGGGGAGGACGGTGCGGCGCACGGTTCCGGCGCCGTCCGCGCCCTTCAGCAGGGTCCGGGTCGTGCCGGGGCGCTGCTTCGCCGCCGAGGCCTGGGCCACGGGGGTACCTCCGTAGAAAGCGGTCCGTCGAGGAGCCGGGGGACAACAGGGTGCGGCCCGCACGCCGCTGGGGGCGTGCGGGCCGCGGGATCAGCTAGCGGCGCTTCACTCGGAAGCGGCCTCGCCGTTCTCCTCGCCCTCGACGACCGGGATCAGCGAGAGCTTGCCGCGCGGGTCGATCTCGGCGATCTCGACCTGCACCTTGGCGCCGACGCCGAGGACGTCCTCGACGTTCTCGACGCGCTTGCCGCCGGCCAGCTTGCGGATCTGCGAGATGTGCAGCAGACCGTCCTTGCCCGGCATGAGCGAGACGAAGGCACCGAAGGTCGTGGTCTTGACCACGGTGCCCAGGTAACGCTCGCCGACCTCCGGCATGGTCGGGTTGGCGATCTGGTTGATCGTGGTGCGGGCGGCCTCGGCGGCCGGGCCGTCGGCGGCACCGATGTAGATGGTGCCGTCGTCCTCGATCGTGATCTCGGCGCCGGTGTCCTCCTGGATCTGGTTGATCATCTTGCCCTTGGGGCCGATGACCTCACCGATCTTGTCCACCGGGATCTTGATGGTGATGATGCGCGGCGCGTTCGGGGACATCTCGTCCGGGGAGTCGATGGCCTCGTTCATCACGTCGAGGATGTGCAGGCGGGCGTCGCGGGCCTGCTTCAGCGCGGCGGCGAGCACCGACGCCGGGATGCCGTTGAGCTTGGTGTCCAGCTGCAGGGCGGTGATGAAGTTGCGGGTACCGGCGACCTTGAAGTCCATGTCGCCGTACGCGTCCTCGGCACCGAGGATGTCGGTGAGGGTCACGTAGTGGGTCTCGCCGTCGATCTCCTGGGAGATCAGGCCCATGGCGATGCCGGCGACGGCGGCCTTCAGCGGCACACCGGCGTTCAGCAGCGACATGGTGGAGGCGCAGACCGAACCCATCGAGGTCGAGCCGTTGGAGCCGAGCGCCTCGGAGACCTGGCGGATGGCGTACGGGAACTCCTCGCGGGTCGGCAGGACCGGGAGGATGGCCCGCTCGGCCAGCGCGCCGTGGCCGATCTCGCGGCGCTTCGGCGAACCGACGCGGCCGGTCTCGCCGACCGAGTACGGCGGGAAGTTGTAGTTGTGCATGTAGCGGCGGCGGGTCTCCGGGGAGAGCGTGTCCAGCTGCTGCTCCATGCGGAGCATGTTCAGCGTGGTGACACCCAGGATCTGGGTCTCGCCGCGCTCGAACAGGGCCGAGCCGTGCACCCGCGGGATGGCCTCGACCTCGGCGGCCAGGGTGCGGATGTCGGTGACGCCGCGGCCGTCGATGCGGACCTTGTCCTTGATGACGCGCTCGCGGACGGTCTTCTTGGTCAGCGCGTTGTAGGCGGCGCTGATCTCCTTCTCGCGACCCTCGAACTCGGGCAGCAGCTTCTCGGCGGCCAGCGCCTTGACGCGGTCCAGCTCGGCGTTGCGCTCCTGCTTGCCCGGGATGGTGAGGGCCTGGGCCAGCTCGTCCTTGACGGCGGCGCTCAGCGCGGCCAGCACGTCGTCCTGGTAGTCCAGGAAGACCGGGAACTCGCCGGTCGGCTTGGCGGCCTGGGCGGCCAGCTGGGCCTGGGCGGCGCAGAGGACCTTGATGAACGGCTTGGCGGCGTCCAGACCGGCGGCGACGATCTCCTCGGTCGGCGCCTCGGCGCCGCCCTCGACCAGCTTGATGGTCTGGGTGGTGGCCTCGGCCTCGACCATCATGATCGCGACGTCGCCGTCCGGCAGGACGCGGCCGGCCACGACCATGTCGAAGACGGCCGACTCCAGCTCGCTGTGGGTCGGGAAGGCCACCCACTGGCCCTTGATCAGGGCCACCCGCACGCCACCGATCGGGCCGGAGAACGGCAGGCCCGCCAGCTGGGTGGAGGCGGAGGCGGCGTTGATGGCCACCACGTCGTACAGGTGGTCCGGGTTGAGCGCCATCACGGTGACGACGACCTGGATCTCGTTGCGCAGGCCCTTGACGAAGGACGGGCGCAGCGGGCGGTCGATGAGGCGGCAGGTGAGGATCGCGTCCTCGGAGGGCCGGCCCTCGCGACGGAAGAACGAGCCGGGGATGCGGCCCGCGGCGTACATCCGCTCCTCGACGTCCACGGTCAGCGGGAAGAAGTCGAAGTGCTCCTTCGGCTGCTTGGACGCGCTGGTGGCGGACAGCACCATGGTGTCGTCGTCGAGGTAGGCGACGGCGGAGCCGGCGGCCTGACGGGCCAGACGGCCGGTCTCGAAGCGAATGGTGCGGGTGCCGAAGGAACCGTTGTCGATCACGGCCTCGGCGTAGAACACGTTCTCTTCCACCTGGAAGATCTCCTCTTTCGTACGTCTCCGGGAGAGCGTCCCCGCGTTGTGCCTGCGTGCTGACCCTGGACGGTCGGGCCGGTCTTCGATCGAAGCCTCCGGTGCGCCCCGCTTCGGTTCTGCGGGGCCTCCGGCGGCCACTACCGAGGACCGGCGCCTCTCGGCCGGCCGGGTCCGGACGGGCGGTCCGCGTCTGGACGCTCTCTCGGATGCGGGCGGCTTCCGTTTGAAGCCTTCGTCCCGCGGGGGTCGGGTCCTGCTGCCTGAGTGGCGCGCTTGCGGCGCCATCACCCGGCATGCCCACAACCCTACGGTGCAATCCTCGGCCACCTGGGGAGGTGCGCGCGAGTTGTTATCCGCGGCCGCGGCCGCCGGGCGCCCGGGCGGGCGCCGCGGTCACCGGTCGCGGCATACGCGCGAGGGGCGGCTCCCCGGTGTGGACCACCGACGGGACGGTCGGGACTCGCCCGGAGCGGCAGGATCGCGGATGCTGGAGT
>NZ_JBHJRC010000313.1:0-9602 GCF_042261735.1 Kitasatospora sp. NPDC056327
GCTTCCCTCATCCAACTCGCTGGCGTCTTCTGCGGCTTGACGCCCCGTCCGACGTTTCAAACTCTAGCCGAACCCCGCTCCGAAAAGCGAATCCGGCCGCAATTCCCGAAAACAGGCACACCGAATAAACCCTGAGCCGGAACGCATCGAAACAAAACGCGACACGCCTCGGCCCGAACCGGGAAGAGGTGGTGTTTCAGAGGATTGGCCGCCCCGGGACCGTCCGCGCAGATGCGTGTCCGGTGCTCCCAGCCGAGCGACTAGAGAACACTACGCCCATTCGGGGACGAAGGCAAACGTCCCACCCGGACGACGCGGGTGCAGGCCTCGCGGCCGGCCTTCACGTACTCCCCGTTGGGACGGTCGTTGCCGGAGACCCACTGGCGGGCCGCCGCCTCGTCCCGGCCGCCGGCACGGTGGCGGCCGAGCAGGCGTTCCTCGCGGACGGCGTCGTCGGTCTCCACGTACCAGAGTTCGCGCAGGAAGCGGCGGGCCTCGGGCCACGGGTGGTCGGCGGCGGCGAGGTAGTTGCCCTCCGTGACGACCAGACGGGCCCGGGGGTGGACGACGTGGCGGGCGGCCACGGGCTCGTCGAGGTCGCGGTCGAAGTCGGGGACGTAGATGTCGTGGAAGCGGTCGGTGGCCACCCGGCGCAGCAGGGCGACGTAGCCGAACGCGTCGAAGGTGGCGGGTGCGCCCTTGCGGTCGCCGAGGCCGAGGCGGTCGAGCTGGGCCGCGGCGAGGTGGAACCCGTCGAGCGGGAGGTAGGCGGCGCTGCCCGGGCCCTCGCGGCGTTCGACCTCGGCGACGAGGTGCCGGGCCAGGGTGGACTTGCCGGCTCCGGGCGGGCCGGCAAGTCCGAGGACGGTGCGGGCGCCGCTGCCCGGGCCGCGCAGCAGGCCGAGGGCGAGGGCCGTCAGGCCGTCGGCGTCGAGGGCGGTCCTGTCGGGGCCCGGGCCGGGGCCGGCCGGGCTCGCGCCGTCCCCGGTGGAGCGGTGCGCGTTCATGCGGTGCGCGTTCATGCGCGAACCCTACTGAGCGGGCTGCGGCGCCCCGGCGCGTCCGGCGAGGGCGGGCAGGTCGAGGGTGAGGGTGCCGGCGTCGGCGTCGAGCAGGGCGGGAACGCCGAGCGGGACGGTGAGGGGGGACGGACAGTGGCCGAAGCCCAGCTCCCAGACGACGGGTATGCCGAGCGGGCCGAGGCGGTCGAGCATGACGTCCCGGACGCGGTCGAGCGGTCCGCAGCCCTCCCAGGAGCCGAGCGCGATTCCGGTCACCCCGTCGAAGGCGCCGGAGCGCAGGAGCTGGGTGAGGACGCGGTCGAGCCGGTAGGGGTGCTCGTTGACGTCCTCCAGGACGAGGAGGCAGCCCTCGTAGGAGGGGCGGGCGGTGGGGGTGCCGCGTTCGGCGGCGAGGACGTGGGTGCAGCCGCCGGCGGTGATACCGCGGGCCCGGCCGGGGACGAGGGCGGTGGCATCGGCCGAGGTGAGGACGGTGGTGGCGGCGGGTTCGAAGAGGGTGCGGCGCAGGTGTTCGGCGCTGGGGCCGTCCTCGACGAAGCCGGCCGTGGCGGTCATCGGCCCGTAGAGGGTGGCGAGGCCGAGGCGCTGGGCGAAGGCCTCGTGCAGGGAGGTGACGTCGCTGAAGCCGATCAGGACCTTGGGCGGAACGGCGCGCAGGGCGTCCCAGTCGACGAGGTCGACCATGCGGTGGACTCCGTAGCCGCCGCGGGCGCAGACGACGGCGTCGACGGTGGGGTCGAGCCAGGCGTCGCGGAGGTCGGCGGCGCGGTCGGCGTCGGTGCCGGCGAGGTGACCGAGGACGGGGTGGGTGTCCAGGACGTGCGGGGCGACGGTCACGCGCAGGCCCCAGGAGCGCAGCAGGGCGGTGCCGGCGTCGAGCCGCCGCGGGTCGATGGGGCCGCTGGTGGCGATCACGGCGACGTGGTCGCCGGGGCGCAGGTGCGGTGGGCGGGTCAGTCCTCGGCCGGGGGTGGTCGGGTGCTGGTCCATGGCCGGGTCCTTCCGGGGCTGGGCGGTCGCGGGGCGGGGTTCCCGGGGCCGGCGCGGGACCGGCCCCGAGAGGTTATGCCCCTGACGCGTTCACAGCGATCCCATGACCTCGCGGACTTCGGCGAGGGTGGCGTCGGCGATCCCGTTGGCACGTTCGGAGCCGGCGCGCAGCACGGCCCGGAGGTGGCCGCGGTCGGTGGCGAGTTCGGCCCGGCGCGCGCGGATCGGGCGGAGGTGTTCGTTGACGGCCTCGGTGACCGTGCGCTTGAGCGCGGCGGAGCCGCCGTCGCCGATCTCCTCGGCGACCGTCTCGGGGGCGCGGTCCTGGCAGAGGGCGGCGAGCAGGACGAGGTTGGAGACCTCGGGGCGGCCGGCGGGGTCGTAGGTGATGCGGCGCTCGGTGTCGGTCTTCGCGCCCTTGACGAGCCGGGCGGTGGTGTCCTCGTCGGCGGCGAGCGGGATGGAGTTGCCGCGGCTCTTGCTCATCTTGCCGCCGTCGGTGCCGAGGAGCAGCGGTGCGTCGGAGAGCAGGGCCCGGGGCCGGGGGAAGACGGGGGTGCCGTCGGGCCGGGGGTAGCGCTCGTCGAATCGGCGGGCGACGGTGCGGGCGACCTCCAGGTGGGGCAGCTGGTCCTTGCCGACGGGGACGAGGTCGGCCTTGCAGAAGAGGATGTCGGCGGCCTGGTGGACGGGGTAGGTGAGCATCAGTCCGTTGACGGAGGCCTGGCTGGAGTGGGCGATCTCGTCCTTGACGGTGGGGTTGCGGTGGAGTTCGGCGACGCTCACCAGGCTGAGGAAGGGGAGCAGCAGCTGGTTGAGGGCGGGGACCGAGCTGTGGGTGAAGACCGTGGCGCGGTCGGGGTCGATGCCGGTGGCGAGGTAGTCGAGGACGAGGTTCTCGGTGTGCTCGGCGAGGCGGTCGGCGACGTCCCGGTCGGTGATGACCTGGTAGTCGGGGATGACGAGGAACATCTCGACGCCCAGGCGCTGGAGGCGGACCCGGTTGCGCAGGCTGCCGAAGTAGTGGCCGAGGTGGAGCGGGCCGGTGGGCCGGTCGCCGGTGAGGACGCGGTGGGCGGCCGGGTTCTCGCGGATGTCGTCGTCCGGGCCGGTGGGACGGGTGGAATCGCCGGGACCGGTGAGGTCCGCGGGTGCGTCGGGGCCGGCGGTGGTGGTCGTGGTGGTCACGGGGTTTCTCCTCGGTACGGCGTGGTGGCGGCCGTCCGGGGCTCGGGGCCCGTCCCGTCGGAGAAACGCGACAGGGCCGTCCATCCCGGACGGCCCTGGTCAGGCGTGGCTGGTGGCCGTCCTAGGACGGCCACCAGCTGAGACCTGCGAAGCGCTTCACGGGATCGAGGATAGCGGGTGCGGCCCCCCGGCCCGGTGCCCCTTGTTCCCCCGTTCCTCCGCTCCCCGGTGGTGGTCAGTCCTCGACGACGAGGGCGGGGGTGTCCTGGCGGAGCGTCTCGCCGCGGAAGAACGCCGGCCGGTACACGCCGTACACGACCATGAGCACCGCGCCGAGCAGCAGGATGCCGACGCCGATGACGAACACCGAGCCGATGCCGAGGACGGCGCCGCTGCCGTACTCCGGGTCCCAGGCGTCGGTGAGGGTCTGCAGGAAGACACCGGTGAGCAGGACGCCGCCGAGCAGCGGGGCGAGGCCCTTGAGGACGAGGTCGCGCAGGCTGTCGCGGAGCGAGCGGCGGAAGTACCGGACGCAGGCGAAGGCCGTCAGTGCGTAGTAGAAGCAGATCATCAGCCCGAGGGCCAGGATGGTGTCCTGGACGACGTTCTCGCTGATCACGCTCATGCCGACGTAGAAGGCGGCGGTCGCGAGGCCGGCCGCGACGGTGGCGAAGCCGGGGGTGCGGTGGCGGGGGTGGACGGTGCCGAAGCGCGGCGGGACGGCCCGGTAGGCGCTCATCGCGAGCAGGGTGCGGGCGACCGGGATGAAGGTGGTCTGCAGGCTGGCCGCGGCGCTGGCGACGACGGCCACGAAGAGCAGGATGCTCCACGGCGAGCCGAGCACCGGGCGGGCCAGTGCGGCGAAGACGTTGTCGGCGGTGTCGGGGTTGCCGAGGCCGGTGCCGGTGGTGCCGACGCCGGCGAACATCTGGGCGGCGACGGCGACCAGCAGGTAGGAGCCGACCAGGGTGACCATCGAGATCATCGCGGCCCGGCCGGGGGTCTTGGCGCTGCCGCTGGTCTCCTCGTTCATGGTGAGGCAGGTGTCCCAGCCCCAGTACATGAAGATCGAGAGGGAGAGACCGGCGGTGAAGGCGCTGAAGGAGCTCACTTCGAGCGGGTTGAGCCAGGAGGCGGAGAAGCCGACCGAGTCGGGCAGGTCGCCGGCGGCGGCCTTGGCGACGGCGATGCCGGCGAACAGCAGCAGGACGGCGAGCTGGAGGCCGACCAGGCCGTACTGGAACCACTTGGTGGCCGTCATGCCGCGGTAGCTCATCGCGGTGGCGGCGGCGATCAGCGCGACGACGGTGGCCAGGTGGACGGCCTTGTTGTCGTTGAGGCCGGCGACGGTGCCGCTGCCGGTCATCTCGCCGAGCATCAGGTACAGGAAGTCGGTGGCCACCCCGGCGAGGTTGGACAGCACGATGATGGTGGCGACCGTCAGGCCCCAGCCGGCCATCCAGCCGGCGCGGGGACCGAAGGCCTTGACGGTCCAGGTGAAGGACGTGCCGCAGTCCGGGAAGTCCTTGTTGAGCTCCTTGTACGCGAACGCGACGAGCAGCATCGGCAGGAAGCCGGCCAGGAAGACCGCGGGCATCTGGACGCCGACGGCGGTGACGGTCGGTCCCAGGGTCGCGGTCAGGCAGTAGACCGGGGCGACCGTGGAGACGCCCAGGACCACGCTGCTCAGCAGGCCGACGGAGTTTCCCCGCAGGCCCTTGTCCCCCGCCGCCGCCCCCGTCGCCCCCGCCGGTCCCGTGCCGGGGGCTCCACCACTGGCACCACTGACCGGGGCACCCTGCGGAGCGGCGGGCGCCGTTGCCCGGCCGCTGCTTCCGTGCTCTGAGAGCTGCTGATCAAACACCAGCGCACCATAGGTGCGAGTACTGAAGGTTGAGTAGGCCAACCTCGGGTGATCTGAAGCACTCCCTTGGATTTGCCCGCAAGTGACGAGAGCTTGTCCGGTGATGCATGGGTCGTTAACCCATGTACCTTTATTTCAAAGGGTCGTTACACAATCGATTCGCCCGATGTGCACAGGTTCATGGTGCTTTGCGACCCACCTCCGAGCCCCCGGACGCGATGCGGATCGGAGCCCTCGGGAGCCGTCGGATAGGTTTGCCTCACCTAACCCCGACCGCTCGATCGTGCAAGGAGCGCCGCGTGTCCCCCACCCCCGGCCACCCCACCGTCCACCGCCCGTCCCGCCGGACGCTGCTCACCGCGGCCCTCACCGGCGGAGCCGTTCTCGGCCTCGGCGGCCTGCTCACCGCCTGCGGCAGCTCGGGCGACTCCGGCTCCGGCGGTTCCGGCGGCGGCTCCGCGCAGCCCTCCGGCGGCTCCTCGCCGAACCAGAAGTCGGTCAAGCAGGGCGGCGACGACTACGCGACCGTCATCGAGAAGATGAAGAGCTTCGGCACCGACGCGGCCCCCGGCGTCTACCCGCGGACCGTCCGGCACGCGATGGGCGAGACGGTCATCCCCGCCAAGCCGGTCCGGGTCGTCGTCCTCGACACCGGCGAGCTCGACAACGTCGTCTCGCTCGGCGTCCAGCCGGTCGGCGTGGTCTACACCGACGGCTCCAAGGTCCTGCCGTCCTACCTCAAGGACAAGGCCGGCAACCCCGCGAACGTCGGCACCATCAACAGCCTCAACCTGGAGGCCATCGCCGGCCTCAAGCCGGACCTGATCCTCGGCAGCCAGCTGCGCGCCCAGGACCAGTACGAGCAGCTCTCCAAGATCGCGCCGACCGTCTTCTCGCTGCGCCCCGGCTACCCGTGGAAGCAGAACTTCGTGCTCAACGCGAGCCCGTTCGGTCTGGAGGCGGAGGCCAGGGCCCAGCTGGAGGCCTACCAGGCGGCGGCCACCGCGGTCGGAGCCGGGCTCGGCGACAAGCGGCCCACCATCACGCCGCTGCGCTTCATGCCGGGCAAGACCCGGCTGTACGCGGAGCTGTCGTTCATCGGGACCATCCTCACCGACACCGGACTGCCGCAGCCCACGATCGAGCAGGTGAAGGAGCTCGCGGTGGAGATCAGCCCCGAGCAGATCGACAAGGCGGACGCCGACTGGATCTTCTACGGCGTCTACGGGACCCCCAGCTCCACCAATCAGGACGCGGTGCTCGGCGGGGCGCTGTGGAAGACGCTCGGCGCGGTCAAGTCCGGCCAGGCCCGGCCGGTCTCGGACGAGACCTGGTTCCTCGGCCTCGGCGTGGCCGCGGCCAACATCGTGCTGGCCGAACTCAAGGGCTTCGTGGCCGCCGGCGCCTGACCCCCGCCCCGCTGCCGACGCCCCCTCGGGCCGGCCCGCCCGTCCGGGGCGGCGACGGCCCGGGGGGGGCGTCAGGGTACCGGGCGGAACGGGCGGAAGGGACGGCCTCGGTGCCGTGGGGCCCACGGGGCGGAAAGCCGCTTGGAGCAGATCGTCCGGTGCGGGAGGATCAGCGGGACCGATCCCCGAAGGGCCCGTGCAATGACCACGCTCGACCAGTCCGCCACCGACCGGCCCTCGTCGGCCGCACCCGCCGTCCCGCCGGCGCCGTCCCCCGCGTTGCCCTCGGCCCCGGTCTCGTCCGTGTCGCCGGGGCCCTCCGCGCCCCCGGCGGCCGGCGCCGGGGGCGGCGGCACGGCGGGCGGCACGACCCGCTGCTCGATCGCGGCGGCGACCGGGGCCGAGGGCCGCACGGGCGGCACGGGCACCCTCCTGCCCGGCGGCTCCGTGCCCCGGCCGCGCGGCGCCGCCGCCGGGCCCGAGGGGGAGCCCCGTGAGGGGTCCGGAGCGGGAGCCGACCGCGGGAACGGCGGCACGGCCGAGGGATTCGTCCGGCTCCAGCAGCCGCCGGCCGTCCGGGACCGCGACATCCCCGTGCTGCGGGCCGCCCAGGAGGAACTGCGCAGCGTCGTCACCCGGCGGCCCTCGCCCTCGCGCCGACTGCGCCGGATGCACCCGCAGGCGGCCGGCGCGCCCCGGCCGGACGCCGCGCGCGCCGGACAGGTCCCGGCGGCGGATGCGGCGTCCGCCCCCGGGCCTCGCACCGTCGACGAGCGGGGCGGCGAGCGGACCGGCGAACGGAGCGGCGGCGGCGAGCGGGCCGGCGGCGCGGCGCGGGGCGACGACGGCGGCGCCGGCCAGCGGCCGCCCGGCGCCGAGGCACCGCTGGGCGTCCTGATCGGCGGCACCTCGGCACGCCCCGAGGAGCACGCCGCCGTCCGGGCCACCGCCGAGCTCCTCCGGCTCGGCCGGGGGACGTGTCTGGTGGTCCTGCCCGCCTGGCGGCCCGCGATCGCCGTCTCGGTGCCCACCGAGCACCTGCTGAGCGCCACCGGCCTCGCCTACGAACGGCTGGCCGAGGCACGGCTCTCCGTCGTCATCAATCCCGGTGCCCTGCACGACCGCGAGCTGGAGCTGCGGGACTGGCAGGCCGGCCCGACCGGGCGGAGCGGCCGGCGCGCCGGCCGCCGGACGTCCTGAGGCCGTTCCGGGGCGGGCCTCGGCGCCGGACCTCCGGGGCCCGGCGGTGCCGTTGGGCGTGATCCCCGGAGAGGCCCTAGTTGGGGACGTAGCCGAGGTCGACCGGCTCCGGTGCGCGGCGGTCGGCGAGCCAGCCGACGCGCACGGCCGCCAGCAGCTCGGGCAGCCGGGGCGGCCACAGGGCGTCCGCGTTCTCGTCGGCGAGGTCCTCCGGGGTCCACCAGCGCCAGCCGAGGATCCGGTCGGCCGCGTGCATCGCGCTGACGTCGCCGACCGGGCCGCGGTGCGGGCCGCTGGTGAGGTAGATGTGCTCGTGCTGGCGGACGGGCGTGCCGTGCCAGGTGAAGTCGTGCTCCCAGGTGCAGAGCAGCGGGCCGGGTTCGAGGTCGGACCAGCCCGTCTCCTCCCAGAGCTCCCGGCGCGCGCCCTTCCAGGGGGTCTCGCCGGGCTCGATGCCGCCGCCCGGCATGGTCCAGTGCACGCCGACCTCGCTGTTGTCCGACCGCAGGAGGAAGACGGAGCCCCGTTCGTCCAGGACGACCGTCCGGGCCGCCTGCCGCGGGGTCCTTCGCGCGTTGCGCCACAGGTTTCGCATCGGGTCACTCTCCCAGCGGCCGTTCCGGGCGTCGAGCGGATTCCCGCGGCCCCGGCGGGGCCGGTCCGCGGGCCGGTCCGCCGGACGGGTCCACGGGGTGCCCGGTGCCCGTTCGGGGCCTGTGACGTCGGGGTTTTGACGGCCCTGCGAACAGTTGGTGGCCGTACCCTGACGCCCATGCCCGCACCCGCGTTCCTCCTCCCGTACCATCCGCTGGACCCGCGCCGGATCGACCCGCAGTTCGCCTGGGAGGCGAGGCTGCTGCGCGATCTGGGCGGCGAGCACCACCTGGTCGACCACGACGCCCTGCTCGCCGGGGACGCCCGCGCCGCCGTCGACCGCGTTCCGCCGGGGCGCGGGCCGTTCTGGTACCGGGGCTGGATGCTCCCCTCCGCCCGCTACGCGGACTTCGCCTCCGCTCTGGCGGAGCGCGGCGGGCAGCTGCTGACCAGCCCGCCCGGATACGCCTCGGCACATGAACTGCCGGGCTGGTACGGGGTGTTCGAGGGCGCCACGCCGCAGAGCGTCTGGCTGCCGCTGGCGGGGGCCGGGAGCGCGGCGGGGGCCGGAGCCGGGGCCGGGCGGCGGGCCGAACCGCCCGGCGCGGAGCGGTTGGCACCGGCCGTCGCGCAGCTCGGCGGGCAGGGAGCGGCGATCGTCAAGGACTACGTGAAGTCCCGCAAGGACGAGTGGGACGAGGCCTGTTTCGTCCCGGAGCTGGCGGATCTGTCGGCCGTGGCGCGGGTGGTCGCCCGGTTCGTGGAGCTGCAGGGCGAGTACCTGACCGGGGGCGTGGTGCTGCGGCGGTTCGAGGAGTTCACCCGGGTGGGGTGGGACGCGGACGGGGGCCTCCCGGCGGACGGCACTCGGGCGGACGGCGTCCGGGCGGACGGCCCCACCGGCTCGGGGCAGGAGGGACGGCGGCGGGCGGTGGAGGCCCGGGTGTGGTGGCTGGACGGGGATCCGGTACTGGTCGGCCCGCATCCGGACCTGCCCGGCGGCCCGGCCGCCCCCGACCTGTCCGTGGTCCGGCCGCTGGTGCGGGCGCTCGGCTGCCGGTTCGTGACCACGGACCTCGCGGAGCGGGCCGACGGTTCCGGCTGGCGGGTGGTCGAGGTCGGCGACGGGCAGGTGAGCGAGCTGCCCCGGGGAATCGATCCTTCGGGTTTGCTGATCGCACTTCTTGCGGCGTGAGCGAGGGGCGTGGGCGAGGGGCGTGACGGGCGGCCGGGCGGACCGGCGCGGCGCGGCGGGAGCCGCCGGTGTGACGGGCCGCCGGTGTGACGGGGCGGCGGGGTGCGACAGGGCGGCGGGCCCGGGTGTGTTCACCCGGG
>NZ_JBHJRC010000314.1:0-9519 GCF_042261735.1 Kitasatospora sp. NPDC056327
TCCTGGACGCCCTCCCCCTCACCCCCAACGGCAAGCTCGACCGCAACGCCCTCCCCGCACCCCACTACACCCCCACAACCACCTACCGCGCACCCTCGACACCACGCGAAGCACTGCTCTGCGAGGCGTTCGAGGAGGTTCTCGGCCTCGTCCGGGTCGGGGTCGACGACGACTTCTTCGCCCTCGGCGGCCACTCCCTCCTCGCCATCTCCCTGGTCGAGAAGCTGCGGGCCCGGGGTGCCGACGTCAACATCCGCGCACTCTTCAGGTCTCCGACGGTGGCCGGGCTCGCGGCGTCCTCCGGCACGGGCGAGGTCACTGTCCCGCCGAACCTCATCCCCGCCGGCGCCCGGGCCATCACGCCCGACATGCTCCCCCTCATCGACCTCACCACCGACGAACTCACCCGCATCACCACCACCTTCCCCGGCGGCGCGGCCAACATCGCCGACATCTACCCCCTCGCACCACTCCAGGAAGGCATCCTCTTCCACCACCTGATGAACTCCGGTGGAAGTGACCCCTACCTCATCCCGACCACGCTCACCTTCGACTCCCGCGAGCGGCTGGACACCTTCCTCGAAGCACTCCAGTACGTGGTGGACCGCCACGACATCCTGCGCACCGCCGTCCTCTGGGAAGGACTCCCCGAACCCGTCCAGGTCGTCGCCCGCACCGCCCAACTCCCGGTACAGGAGCACGAGGTCGGCGGCGAGAATCCGGTGGCGGAGCTGACCGCGCAGTGCGCGGCCACCATGGATCTCACCCGTGCACCGCTGCTCCGCGCCCACATCGCCGCCGAGCCCGGCACCGGCCGATGGCTGATGGTGATCCAGCAGCACCACGTCACGACGGACCACACCGCCCTGGAGATCCTGCTCGACGAGATCAACACCGTGCTCGCCGGGCGCCGGGACACCCTGCCGGCTCCGGTGCCGTTCCGCACCTTCGTCGCCCAAGCACGGCTCCAGATGCCCCGCGAGGAGCACGAGCGGTTCTTCGCCGAACTGCTCGGCGACGTCACCGAACCCACCGCGCCCTTCGGCCTGTTGGACGTGCGCGGTGACGCGACCGGTGTGACGGAGGCCCGGCGTGTCGTAGACGGCGCGCTCGCCGACCGGGTCCGTGAGCAAGCCCGACTGCTCGGTGTCAGCGCAGCGACCGTCTTCCACACCGTCTGGGCCCGCGTGGTAGCGGCGACCAGCAGCCGTGACGACGTGGTGTTCGGCACGGTGCTGTTCGGACGGATGGGCGGCGGCAGCGGGGCCGGCCGGGCGCCCGGACTCTTCATCAACACGCTGCCCGTCCGCGTGCCGACGGCCGGTGTCGGCACCGCCCGGGCACTGCGCGCGATGGGCGCCCGGCTCGCCGACCTGCTCGCGCACGAGCACGCGCCGCTGGCGCTCGCCCAGCGGGCGAGCGGCATCGTCGGCTCGGCGCCGCTCTTCACCACCCTCCTCAACTTCCGTCACCAGGCCGGAGGCGGGGCCGCCGGAGCCCCGGCGTCGACGCCGGGCATCGAGATCCTGCACAACGAGGAGCGCACCAACTACCCGCTGACCGTGTCGGTCGACGACCTCGGCACCGCGTTCACCCTCACCGCGCAGGCCTCGGCGCCGATCGACGCCGGGTGGGTGTGCGACGCGTTGCACACCGCCCTCGAAGGGCTGGTCGACACACTGGAGTCCGCTCCGGAGGCCCCACTCGGAAGCATCGAGGTCCTGGGCGCGGAGGAGCGCCACCGGGTCCTCACCGAGTGGGGCAGCGGCCGCAGCGCCGAGCCGGTGACCGGCTCACTGCCGGAACTGTTCGCACGGCAGGTCGCACGGACACCCGACGCGGTCGCGGTGGTGTGCGGGGACACCGAGTTCACCTACGCACAACTGGACGCCCGGGCCAACGGCCTCGCCCACAAACTCCTCGCCGAGGGCATCGCCCCCGAGGACGCCGTCGCGGTACTGATGGAACGCTCCGCGGACCTGGTCGTCGCCCTGCTCGCCGTCCTCAAGGCCGGCGCCTGCTACGTCCCCCTCGACACCCGCTACCCGCTCACCCACCGCCGCACCATCACCACCGAGACCGGCGCCACCGTCGTCCTCACCGACACCGCACTGCACCACCAGGCCACCGAACTGGGCCTCACCGTCCTCACCACCGACGCAGAGGCTTCACCCGACACCCCTCAGGTGAACTGCCACGAACGGCAGCTGGCGTACGTGATGTACACCTCCGGCTCCACCGGCCGCCCCAAGGGCGTCGCCGTCACCCACCACGACATCGCCACCCTCACCAACGACCACCGCTGCACCAGCACGGCCACCGAACGCGTCCTCCTCCACTCCCCCCACTCCTTCGACGCCTCCACCTTCGAACTCTGGGTCCCACTCCTCAACGGCGGCACCACCGTCATCGCCCCACCCGGCGACCTCACCACCACCACCCTCCGACACGTGATCCGCGAACACCGCATCAGCACCCTCTGGCTCACCGCCGGACTGTTCGCATTCCTCGCCGACGACGAACCGGACTGCTTCACCGGCCTGCGCGAAGTGTGGACCGGCGGCGACGTCGTCTCCCCCGCCGCCGCCGCCCGCGCCCTCGACGCCTGCCCCGGCCTCACCGTCACCAACGGCTACGGCCCCACCGAAACCACCACCTTCGCCACCACCCACCAGGTGACGGAAACCGACACGCCCCTGCCCATCGGCCGCCCCCTCGACGGCATGCGCGCCTACGTCCTCGACACCCGCCTCCAGCCCGTGCCCACGGGTGTCACCGGCGAGCTCTACCTCGCCGGCCACGGCCTCACCCGCGGCTACCACACCCAACCCGCCCTCACCGCCGAACGCTTCACCGCCGACCCCCACGGCACCCCCGGCGAACGCATGTACCGCACCGGCGACCTCGCCCGCTGGAACCACCAAGGCGAACTGGAGTACGCCGGACGCGCCGACCAGCAGATCAAACTCCGCGGCTTCCGCATCGAACCCGGAGAGATCGAAGCCGCACTGGCCGCGCACCCCGCCGTCGGCCAGGCCCACGTCCAACTCCGCGAAGACACCCCCGGCGACAAACGCCTCACCGCCTACCTCATCACCACCGGCGACCTCGACACCACCGAACTGCGGGCACACCTCGCGGCACTCCTGCCCGGCTACATGGTTCCCTCCACCGTCGTCACCCTCGACGCCCTCCCCCTCACCCCCAACGGCAAGATCGACCGAAGGGCGCTGCCCGCCCCCGGTCCCGCCCCCGTGACCCGCCGGCCCCCGCGCACCCCGCAGGAGGAGGTGCTGGCCACCCTGTTCGCCGAGGTCCTGGGGCTGCCCCGGGTCGGCATCGACGACAGCTTCTTCGACCTCGGCGGCCACTCCCTCCTCGCCACCCGTCTGCTCGGCCGCATCCGCACCGCGCTCGGCGAGGAGGTGGCCCTGCGGGACCTCTTCGAGGCCCCCACCGTCGCCGGGCTCGCGGAGCGGCTCAAGACCGGCAGCGACCTCGGCGACAAGTTCGCCGAGCTGATGCCGCTGCGCCGCGACGGCGAGCTGCCGCCGCTGTTCTGCGTCCACGCGGGGTACGGCGTCGGCCTGGGCTACAGCCGGCTGCTGCCCTACCTGCCCGGCCGGCCGCTCTACGCCCTCCAGGCGCGCAGCCTCACCCGGAGCGACGGACTGCCGGACACCGTCGAGCAGATGGCGGCCGACTACGTGGCGCTCATCCGCGAGGTCCAGCCGTCGGGGCCGTACCACCTGCTCGGCCACTCGTTCGGCGGTCTGGTGGTGCATGCGGTGGCGCACCGGCTGCAGTCGCTCGGCGAGGAGGTGGACCTGCTGGTCATCATGGACGCCTATCCGTACGCGACGTACACCGCGGAGGGCGTGGAGCGTGACGAGCAGGAGACCCTGGAGCTCTTCCTGTCGATGTTCGAGGCCGGGCGTCCGGGCGCCGAGGGTGCGCCGCTCGACCGGGACGACGTGCTGAAGGCCCTGGTCGAGCGATCGGCGTCGGCCTTCACCACCGACGACCTGGCGGCGATGGGGCGGGCCTGGGAGCGTCACACCCGGATGGTGCGGACCTTCGTGCCCGGCCGGGTCCGCGGTGACGTGCTGTTCTTCACGGCCACCCGGGACCGGGCCGAGGGGACGCCGGCGGCGACCGTCTGGGAGGAGCACGTCGAGGGCCGCATCATCGACCGGCATCTCGACGCCACCCACCACGGGCTGATGGACCGCCACCACCTGGCCGAGGTGGCCCGGGCCGTCACCGGGTTCACCGCCGGACGGCGGGTGCCCCGGACGGACTGACGCCCGGCGGCACGGGGGCGGGGCCCGGGGGACGTGGCAGTGCAACGCCCCCGGCCCTGCTCCCGCTCCTACGGCACGAGGCCGGCGATGGCCTCGGCCATGGCGGCCGTCCCCGCGTCGTTGGGGTGCAGGCCGTCCCCGGAGTCGTAGGCGGCTGCCAGCTCGTCACGGTGGCCGGGGCGGGGGTCGGCGAGGACGCGGTCGAGGTCGGCGACCGCGTCGTAGGCCCCGGAGGTGCGGATCCAGCGGTTCACTGCGTCGCGGACCCGTTCCTTCTGCGGCGAGTAGTAGGTGGTGTAGCCCCTGAACGGGGTGAGGGTGGCACCGATCACCGTGAGGCCGCGCCGGTGCGCGGCCCTGATCAGGGCCCGGTGGCCCTCGACGACCTGCTCGGCGGTGACCGCGGGGCTGCTTCCGCAGCCCTGGTCCGCGAGTCCGCCGCCGCCGATGTCGTTGATGCCGATCAGGACGACGGCGGTCCGGACTCCGGGGCGGTCGAGGACGTCGCGCCGGAAGCGGTCCAGGGCCCGGTCTCCGTAGCAGGGCGAGTCGGTGAGCAGCCGGTTGCCGCTGATGCCGGCGTTGACGACGGCGAGGCGGCGGCCGTCGGCGAGGAGCCGTTCGGCGAGCCGGTCGGGGTAGCGGCGGTCGGTGCCGGGGGTGGATCCCCAGCCGTCGGTGAGGGAGTCCCCGAAGGCGACGACGCCGCCCTCGGTGGCCGCTCCGCGCACCTCGACACCCGCGAGCAGGTAGTGGGACTCGCTGGTCGCACCGGCGAACGCGTCCCCGGCGGTGTCGCCGGTGCGGTCGCCGGCGGCGCGGTAGGCGGTGGTGAGGCCGTCCTCGTGGAAGCCGACCGGGCCGGTCGCGGCGGCGAAGTACAGCGTGACGGCGAGCCGCTCCAGGGGCCGGACGGGAAGCCGCAGGGCGTCCGAGAGCAGGTCGTGCCCCGCCGGGACCACGGCGTCGGTGCGACCGGAGAAGCGCAGTTCCCGGACGGTGCCGGGGAGCACGGCCGCGCCCTCGCCCGCCCGGGCGACGGTCGCCCTGGTCAGGCGCAGCGGCCCGTGCCCGTACTGGTTGGACAGTCTGATCCGCAGCCGGGAGCCCTCGGCCCCGCTGCGGACGACCTGGCGCAGACTCTGGTCGGTGAAGCCGTCCCAGGCCCAGTTGGGCCAGGACCAGGGCTGGGGTGCGACGGGCCGGACGAGCGCGGAGCCCCAGGCGCCGGTCCAGGAGCCCGCTGTGCCCCGGTCTTCCCGCTGCTCCCGGCCGGTGGCGGAGGCCGGGGCGGCGAGGGCGCCGGCGAGCAGGACGAGCAGGGCGGTCAGCGCGGCGACGGCCGTGACGGCCGCTCCCCGGGCGGTTCCGGTGACAGACGGGTTCCACGCACGCACGGGGGCTCCTCCAGGACCAGGTCCGCGGAACCTACCGCGCGGGAGCCGTGGAGGGGAACAGTCCGCCACCGCCCTGGTTACGGCCGGTGGCCCCGGGTGGGGGTCCACCGCCCGGGGCCGGGGGAAGAGGGGTCCGCGCGCCGGGGTGTCCGCCGGAAGGCGGAACGCCGGCGCGCCACCCCTGCCACCCCTGCCACTCCGGGCGCCCCGGCGTCCCGGGCTCCGGCCCCGGCACCCGGCCGGTCAGGCGAGGGCCTTCTCCAGGGCCGCGAGGTAGTTGCGCATGAGGTGGTCGCGGATGCCTTCGCCGTCCGGGGAGAACGCCGCCGCGCCGAGGCCCTTGGCCCGGCCGGCGAGGCCGGCGGCCAGGCCGGGGTTCTCCCGGACGCGGCCCGCGGAGTCGATGTGGTGCAGCGTGGCCACGTGGGTGAAGGCGGGCTCCGGGGGGAGCTCGGGGACGATGTCGTTGTCGTGGACGAAGCGGTGGGTGCGGCCCTTGAGCGCCTTGTCGTAGGCGGCGGCGAGCAGGCGGTCGCAGGTGCGGGGCTGGCCGAAGGTGTGGACGCCGTCGGCCCGGAGCCGGGGGTCCTCCAGGCCGAGGCGGGCGGCCGAGAGCATGGCGAGGGCGCCGCCGAGGCTGTGGCCGGTGAACCAGACGCTCTGTCCGTCGGTGCGCAGGTCGTCGATGGTCCTGGCGACGTCGGGGAAGACGGATTCGAGGGCCTCGGCGAAGCCGTAGTGGACGAAACCGGTACGGGCGGGGCCGGGCCAGGGCGGGGTGGTGCCGTCGGTGAGCCAGTCGCGGATCCGGGCGGGTTCGGTGCCGCGGAACGCGGTGACGATCATCCGGTCGCCGCCCATGGTGTAGGCCTGGGTGTCCTCCAGCGGGAACGGCGGGGTGAAGGCGGTCCGGTGGTGGCGGACGGTGTCGAAGCCCCAGTCGCGGGCCCGGGCCTCGATGGTGGCCTCGTCCTGGTAGGCGAGCTCGGCGGCCCTGGCGAGGTTGAGGGCGAGCGGGAGGCTGTAGCCGGTGGCGCTCTGGTCGAAGGTGGTGGGCACGGGCACGGGGGCGCTCCTGTCGGGTCGGCGCACGGGAAGGCGGGGACGGGCCGACGGCCGGCCGCTCCGTGGGCGCTCCGGGGCGCCCCGACGACCGGGAACGAACGGGAACGAACAGGAACGGCCGGAAGTGACCGAGGGTGACCGTACGGCGGTCCCGTGGTGACGCTACCGCGCCTGTGGTTCGTGGGCGACCGGAGGGCGCCGGACCGAAGGTAGGGGGGACAGAGGGGTTATGCCTGGCAGGAGGGGTTGCTAACTTCCTGCGATAACCACGCAGTTGCCACCGGCCCTGCGACGGCTGCGCCGTCGGGGCCTTGCGGAGTCGCCGGGACCTTCAGGACAGGAGTGCGCCATGACGCTCGACACCGAACCGAACACGATTCTGGAGGGCGGGCCCGCGACGGGTCTGCCGGAGCACGAGCGGGTCCGGTTCCTGGACGCGGAGCAGCACGTCCTCAAGCTGCCGAGGGGGAACCGGTACGAGCACTTCCGCCGGTCCCACCGGACGGTGCGCCACCGGGCCTCCGAGCTGCGGGTGTTCGAGTGGACCGGGTCCACCTTCGTGGCGGAGTAGCCCCCACCGCCCCCTTGACGGCACGAGGCCGCCCCCGTCCGGTCGTACCGGAGCGGGGGCGGCCTCGTGCGTTCCCGGGCGGGGGCTCAGAGGTCCCCGGTGCCCGCCGCCTGCTCCCGGTCGTAGGAGTCGCGGGAGCGGGCGATGGCGTCGCGGTGGCGCTCCGCCCAGGCGGTGAGGCCCTTCAGGGAGGCGTAGAGCTCGTCGGCCATCTCGGTGCCCCGGTACTCCACCTTGGGCGGCACGGTCGCGTAGACGGTGCGTTCGATCAGCCCGTCGCGTTCGAGGTTGCGCAGCGTCAGGGTGAGCATGCGGCGGCTGATTCCGGGTACGGAACGTTCGAGTTCGGTGAAGCGGACCGGTCCGTGACTGAGGTTGAGCAGGATCCCGATCGCCCACTTGCCGCTGATCCGGTTGAGCGCCTCCAGGACGGTGCACGCCTCGCGCGCGGGCTCCAAATCGCCGGCGCCGTCGAGGCCGTCGGTCTCCTCGATCACATCGCTGTTCCCCAGGAACATGAAAGTGCCTCCTTACGGTGGACTTGATGGTCACACATGATGGGCGCTGTAACAAGAAGTGCCCTCAGGGAGCGCGGGCGCCACCGGGCGCCCCTCCCGGGCCATTCCCCGAAGGAACTCCTCCGATGACCACGCAAGCCCCGCCGTCCCTCCAGCCTTCCAGGTCACGCTGGTTGGCACTGGGGGTCCTCTGCACCGGCAACCTGATGATCATCCTCGACGGCTCCATCGTGACCGTCGCCCTCCCGACCATCCAGAACGACCTCGGCTTCACCCAGTCCGGCCTGGCCTGGGTGGTCAACGCGTACCTCATCGCGTTCGCCGGGCTGCTGCTGCTCTCCGGCCGGCTGGGCGACCTGTTGGGCGGCAGGCGCGTCTTCAGCTGGGGCCTGGGCCTGTTCACCGCGGCCTCGCTGGCCTGCGGCGTGGCCTCCTCCTCGACCGCGCTGGTGGTGTTCCGGTTCGTCCAGGGGGTCGGCGGGGCGCTCGCCTCGGCCGTCGTCCTGGGCATGATCATCACGCTGTTCCCCGACGCCGGCGAGCGCGCCAAGGCGCTGGCGGCGTACGCGTTCGTCTCCGCGGCGGGCGCCTCGCTGGGCCTGATCCTGGGCGGCGTGCTGACCCAGAGCTTCAGCTGGCCCTGGGTGTTCTACGTGAACGTGCCGATCGGCCTGGTGGCACTCGTGCTGACCCAGAGCGTGGTGCCCGGCGGGAAGGGACTCGGGCTGCGCGAGGGCGCCGACCTGGTCGGTTCGGTGCTCGCCACCGGCGGTCTGATGCTGCTGGTCTACACCATCATCAAGGCCGAGGAGTACACCTGGGGCGACGGCCGCACGCTGGGCCTGCTGGCCGGCTCGCTGGTCCTGCTGGCCGGCTTCGTGGTCCGCCAGGCGTACGCGGCCAAGCCGCTGCTGCCGCTGCACATCTTCCGCTCCCGGGCGGTCTCCGGCGCCAACGGCATCATGGTCCTGATGGTCGCCGGCCTGTTCGGCTACCAGTTCTGCACCGCCCTGTACTTCCAGAACGTGCTGGGCTACGACGCGCTCAAGACCGGGCTCGCCTTCCTGCCGGCTCCGGTCACCATCGCGATCATCTCGCTGGGCTTCGCGGTGAAGCTCAACCAGAAGTTCGGCCCCCGCCGGGTGCTGGTCACCGGTCTCCTGCTGGTCGCGGCGGCGCTCGCGCTGCTGGCCCGGGTGCCGAGCGACGGCAGCTTCCTCGTCGACATCGTGCCGCCGTTCGTCCTGCTCGGCCTCGGCTTCGGCGCGGCGATGCCCGCGCTGATCGGCCAGGCCATGTCGGTGACCTCGCCCAACGACGCCGGCATCGCCTCCGGCCTGGTGAACACCACCCAGCAGGTCGGCGCCTCGATCGGCACCGCCGTGCTCGCCACGGTGGCCGCCTCGCGCACCGCGACGCTGCTCGGCGAGGGCGACAGCAAGGTGGCGGCGCTCACCGGCGGCTTCCACCTCTCCTACGGGCTCAGCGCGGTGTTCGTGGCGGTCGGCGTCCTGGTGGCCGCCTTCGTCCTGCGCAGCCCCGCCGCCGGCCCGGCCGGCGCGGACGGTGCCGAGAGCACCCCCGGACCGGACCTCAAGTCTGCGGACTCCCCCGTGCCGCACATTTGACGGTCCCCGTGCGGCCGTCCCGGGATCCCCCCCGGG
>NZ_JBHJRC010000315.1:0-9494 GCF_042261735.1 Kitasatospora sp. NPDC056327
GGGAACGTTCCCCGGGGGCCCTCCCGTCGTGCGCCGGCCGCTACTTGCGGGCCGAGGTGACGCGGTAGACGTCGTAGACGCCCTCCACGCCGCGGACCGCCTTGAGGACGTGGCCCAGGTGCTTGGGGTCGCCCATCTCGAAGGTGAACCGGCTCATCGCCACCCGGTCGCGGGTGGTCTGCACCGCCGCGGACAGGATGTTGACGTGCTGGTCGGACAGCACCCGGGTGACGTCCGAGAGCAGCCGGGACCGGTCCAGCGCCTCGACCTGGATGGCGACCAGGAACACCGAGGACTGGGTGGCCGCCCACTCGACGTCGATCATCCGCTCGGGCTGCTGGGTGAGCGCCTCGACGTTGACGCAGTCGGCGCGGTGCACCGAGACGCCGTTCCCGCGGGTGATGAAGCCCACGATGGCGTCGCCCGGCACCGGGGTGCAGCAGCGCGACAGCTTCACCCAGACGTCCTCGACGCCCTTGACGATGACGCCCGGGTCGCCCTTGGCCCGGCGGCGGACCGCCCGCCGGTTGTCGTGGGTGGGGGTGGCCGTCTCGGCGAGGTCCTCGGTGGCACCCTCCTCGCCGCCCAGCGCCTGCACCAGCTTCTGGACGATGTTCTGCGCGGTGACGTGGCCCTCGCCGATCGCCGCGTACAGCGAGGAGATGTCCGGGTAGCGCATCTCGTGGGCCAGGGTGACCAGCGAGTCTCCGGTCAGGATCCGCTGGATCGGCAGGCCCTGCTTGCGCATCGCGCGGGCGATGGCGTCCTTGCCCTGCTCGATCGCCTCCTCGCGGCGCTCCTTGGAGAACCAGGCGCGGATCTTGTTCCGGGCGCGCGGAGACTTGACGAAGCCCAGCCAGTCCCGGGAGGGCCCGGCGTTCTCCGCCTTGGAGGTGAACACCTCGACGGTGTCACCGTTCTCCAGGGTCGACTCCAGCGGCACCAGCCGCCCGTTGACCCTGGCGCCGATGGTGCGGTAGCCGACCTCGGTGTGCACCGCGAAGGCGAAGTCCACCGGGGTGGCGCCCGCCGGGAGTGCTATGACGTCGCCCTTGGGCGTGAAGACGAAGACCTCGTTGCTGGCCAGGTCGAAGCGGAGCGACTCCAGGAACTCGCTGGGGTCGGCGGTCTCCTTCTGCCAGTCCAGCAGCTGCCGCAGCCAGGCCATCTCGTTGACGGCGCCGGCCTTGTCGTCCTTGCGGGTCTGGGTGGGGGTGTCGGTGCGCACCTTGGACGCCCCGGCCACCGCGCGCTGCTTGTACTTCCAGTGCGCGGCGATGCCGTACTCGGCGCGGCGGTGCATGTCGAAGGTGCGGATCTGCAGCTCGACCGGCTTGCCCCCGGGACCGATCACCGTGGTGTGCAGCGACTGGTACATGTTGAACTTGGGCATCGCGATGTAGTCCTTGAACCGCCCCGGCACCGGGTTCCACCGCGCGTGGATGGTGCCCAGCGCCGCGTAGCAGTCGCGGACGGTGTCGACCAGGACCCGGATGCCCACCAGGTCGTAGATCTCGGCGAAGTCCCGGCCCCGGACGATCATCTTCTGGTAGACCGAGTAGTAGTGCTTCGGCCGCCCGGTGACGGAGGCCGTGATCCGGGCGCCCCGCAGGTCCCCCTGGACCTGGTCGATGACGGTCGCCAGGTACTCGTCCCGCTTGGGGGCGCGCTCGGCGACCAGCCGGACGATCTCGTCGTACATCTTGGGGTAGAGGATCGCGAAGGCGAGGTCCTCCAGCTCCCACTTGATGGTGTTCATGCCCAGCCGGTGCGCCAGCGGGGCGTAGATCTCCAGGGTCTCGCGGGCCTTCTTCTCCTGCTTCTCCCTCTTGAGGTAGCGCATGGTGCGCATGTTGTGCAGGCGGTCGGCCAGCTTGATCACCAGGACCCGCGGGTCCTTGGCCATCGCGACGACCATCTTGCGGACCGTCTCGGCCTGCGCGGCCTCGCCGAACTTGACCCGGTCCAGCTTGGTGACGCCGTCCACCAGCAGGGCCACCGAGTCGCCGAAGTCCTTGCGCAGGGTCTCCAGGCCGTAGTCGGTGTCCTCGACGGTGTCGTGCAGCAGCCCGGCCATCAGCGTCGGGGCGTCCATGCCCAGCTCGGCCAGGATCGTCGCGACCGCCAGCGGGTGGGTGATGTACGGGTCGCCGCTCTTGCGCTTCTGCCCGCGGTGCCACTTCTCGGCGACCGCGTACGCCTTCTCGATGTCGCGCAGCAGCGCCGGGTCGGCCTTGGGGTCGTTGGCCCGGATCGAGCGGAACAGCGGCTCCAGCACCGGGTTGAGCACGCTGGAGCGCTGACCGCCGAGGCGGGCGAGGCGGGCGCGCATGCCGCCGGCCGCGGAGCCCCGGCCGGTCAGGGCCGACGGGCGGGACGGGGTCGGCCCCGGGCGTGCGGGGGTGGCCCCCGAGGGCGTGGGCCGGTTCTCGGGGGCGGCCGCAGCTGCCGTGGGCACAACCTCGTCGGGCAAGGACACTCCTCGGGGCACTCGGCCTTGCCCCCCGCGGGCGCCGCGCGGCCGGGGCCGCGGCCCGCGCAACCGGGAGGGGATGAATCTTCATGGTACCGAGCCCCGCGCCGGGACGTTCGGTCGGCCGGGCCCGCACACGCGGCGCACACCCCGCGCACGACGGCGGGCGGTGGCCGGACGAATCCGACCACCGCCCGCCGCGACCGCCCGGTCTCAGACCGTGACCAGCGTCTCCAGCGGAGCGCCTCCCAGGTGCGGGGTCAACCGCTCCCGGCCGTCCAGGAAGCCCAGCTCCATCAGCACGACCACACCGGCCAGTTCGGCCCCGGCCTCCTTGACCAGGTCCAGCGAGGCACCGATGGTCCCGCCGGTGGCGAGCACGTCGTCCACCACCAGCACCCGCTCACCGGGCGCGAAGGCGTCGCACTGCACCTCCAGCGTCGCCGAGCCGTACTCCAGCTCGTACGAGCGGCGGAACACCTCGCCGGGCAGCTTGCCCTCCTTGCGGATCGGCACGAAGCCCAGCCCGGCCGCGAAGGCCGCCGGGGCGGCCAGCACGAAACCGCGCGCCTCCAGGCCGACCACCTTGGTGGCCCCGAGCCCGGCGGCCCGGTCCGCGAGCGCCCGGGTGAGCGCGGCGAAGGCCTCGGCGTCGGCGAGCAGCGGCGCGATGTCCTTGAACAGGACACCAGGCTTCGGGTAGTCCCGGACGTCGCGGATCCGGCTGGTGAGCAGCTCGGCCAGTGCGGTGTCGGCGGTGGTCACGAAGGGTCCTTAGGGTCGGCGGGGATCAGCGCTTGGTGGACGGACGGCCCTTGGCACGCGTGGTGCCGGCCGCCCGGCCGCGCTGACCGACCATACCCGCCGGAAGGTCCTCGTCGGCGATCTCCTCGTCGGCGCCGGCCTCGTCCTTGGCCGCGGCGGCCTTGGCGTCGGCGGCACGCCGCTGGGCGACCCGCTTCGCCAGGGCCTTCATCTCCGGCGCCTCCTCCTTCAGCTGCGCGAGCAGCGGGGTGGCGACGCAGATCGACGAGTAGGCACCGGCGGCGAGACCGATGAACAGCGCCAGCGAGATGTCGTTCAGGGTGCCTGCGCCGAGCAGACCGCCACCGATGAACAGCAGCGCCGCCACCGGGAGCAGCGCGACCACGGTGGTGTTGAGCGAGCGGACCAGGGTCTGGTTGAGGCCCGCGTTGGCCGCGTCGCTGTATGTGAGCTTGTTCTGCTTGGTGAGGTCCTTGGTGTTCTCCTTCACGGTGTCGAAGACGACGACCGTGTCGTACAGGGAGTACCCGAGGATGGTCAGGAAGCCGATCACGGTGCCCGGGGTGACCTCGAAGCCCACCAGGGCGTAGACCCCGATGGTGATCAGGAGGTCGTGGATGAGGGCGACCAGGGCGGCCACCGCCATCCGCCACTCGAACGCGATCGCGAGGTAGATCGTCACCAGGATCATGAAGATGACCAGACCGGTGAGCGCCTTGTTGGAGATCTGTTCGCCCCAGCTGGGGCCGATCACCTGGGCGCCGATCTCCTCGATCGGGACGCCGAGCTCCTTGGAGAGCTTCTCGGTCACCACGGAGGACGTGGTCTTGTCCTCGGAGGAGACCTGGATGCGGATCTCACCGCCCTCGGTGGACTGCACCAGCGGGTGGGACTCGACGATCTTGTCGACCACCTCCTGCGCCTGCGACACCGTGAGCCCGGGCTTGGTCACGGTGTACACCGAGCCGCCCTTGAACTCGATGCCCAGGTGCAGGCCCATCGCCAGGCCGATGCCGGCGACCAGGACGATCACCGCCGAGATGCTGTACCAGAGCTTGCGCCGGCCGACGAAGTCGAAGCTGACCTCGCCCTGGTAGAGCTTGTGGCCCAGATTGGAGAAGCGCGACACGGTGTCAGGCCCCCTTCACGGCGGCGGAGGAGGAGGGGGTGCGACGGCGGGTGCTGCGCAGCGGCGGGCGGGCGCCCAGCCGCTTCGGGTCCAGGCCGGACATCGGGTGGCCCTCGGAGAAGAACTTCCGGCGGGCCAGCAGCGTGATCAGCGGCTTGGTGAAGAGGAAGATCACCACGACGTCGAGCGCCGTGGTCAGGCCCAGCGTGAACGCGAAGCCCTGGACCTTGCCGACCGAGACCACGTAGAGCACGGCGGCGCAGAGGAAGGAGACGAAGTCCGAGACCAGGATGGTGCGCCGGGCGCGCGGCCAGGCCCGCTGGACCGCCGGGCGCAGCGGGGCGCCCTCGCGGACCTCGTCGCGGATGCGCTCGAAGTACACGATGAAGGAGTCCGCCGTGATGCCGATCGCGACGATGGCGCCGCAGACCGCGGGCAGGTTCAGCGCGAAGCCGATCCCCGCGCCGAGCAGGCTCATGATCGAGTAGGTCAGCGCCGCCGAGACGAGCAGACCGGCGATCGAGATCAGGCCCAGGCCCCGGTAGTAGACCAGCGAGTAGACGACCACCAGGATCATGCCGATGAGACCGGCGATCATGCCGGCCTTCAGCTGGTCGCCGCCGAGCTGCGGGGAGACGGTGGTGACGTCGCTGGTGGTGAACTCCAGGGGCAGGGCGCCGAAGCTCAGCACGTTGGCGAGGTTCTGCGCCTCGGTCTGGGTGAAGTTGCCCGAGATCACCGCGGAGCCGCCGGGGATGGCGCTGCGCACGTACGGGTGGGAGACGACCTGGCCGTCCAGCACGATGGCGAACTGGTTGGTCGGGTCGGGCTGCGAGGCCAGCTGGCCGGTGACGGCGGTGAAGGCGTCGGTGCCCTTGCCGTCGAACTGCAGCTGGACCTGCCAGCCGCCGCCCTGCTGGGTGTCGATGGTGGCCTGCGCCTTGGAGACGTTCTTGCCGAGGACGGCGACCGGGCCGAGGGCCAGCTTGTAGAACGCGCCGTTCTCTTCCTTCTGGGTGCAGGCGACGGTCGGCGCGCCCTCACCGCTCTGGTGGTTCTTGTTCCGCTGCTCCGGCTTGGAGCAGTCCAGCACGGCGAACTGCGCGGCCAGCTCCGGCGGCACGGTGCCCGAGGTCATCGCGGCGGAGAGGTCCTGCGCGCTCGGGGCCGGCGGGGTCGCCGCGGCGCTCGGGGCGCCGGTGGCGGCCGGGGCCGGGGTGCCGGTGGCCGGGGCGCTCGCGCCGGTGGTGGCGACGGGCGTCGGCGTGTTGTCGGCCGCGAGGGCCTCGCCGGCCGGGCGGCCCTGCTTGGTGGCGCTCGCGCCCGGCGTGCCGGCTGCGGCCGGGGTCCCGCTCGGGGTGGCGCCGGCCGCCGGGGTCCCGCTCGCGGCCGCCGAGGGCGTCGCGGTCGGGGCGGGGGCCTCCAGGCCGCTCGGGGCCAGGGCGAGGACCGGGCGGAAGTACAGCATCGCGGTGGTGCCGACCTGGTCGGCCGCGCTCTGCTTGTCACCGCCCTTGGGGATGTTCACGATGATGTTGCGGTCGCCCTGGGTCTGGACCTCGGCCTCGGAGACGCCCATACCGTTGACGCGCTGCTCGATGATCCCGGTGGCGATGTCCATGTTGGACTTGTTGATCGCCTTGGGGTCGGTCGACTTCGCGCTCAGCGTGATGCTGGTACCGCCGGCGAGGTCGATACCGAGGCGGGGCTTGGTGTGGCCCGTCCCGAACATGAGAGCGACCAGTCCGACGGTGACGACCAGGATGAGGGCCAGTGCCCGCCCTGGGTAACCGTCGCGCGGGCGCGACTTGGGTGTTGCCACCTTGCTCGTTTCTCCCTGTCCATGCCACTTCCCCCCACCTGACCCCGCCCGGCGCTCCGGCTGGACGGGGTGTGGCGGAACTGCGGCCCTGAGTCCTGTGGGCTCGCGGCGGAACGCCGCGCGGCCGGGCGGGTGCCCGACCGTACTACTTGCTCGCGGGAGCCCCGCCCTCGGCCTCGGCCTTCGCGCCGGCCCCGTCCGCGTCGTCCTTGCTGAACGACAGCGGCTTCGCGTCGGCCTGCTCCGCGTCGACCGCGGCGTCCTCGTCCGAGGCGTCGACGGCCTCGTCCTCGTCCGGACGGCCGTTGATGATCGCGTCGTACTCCGTGCGCTCCAGCACCGCCGCGATCGCGCTCTTGGTGAAGTGGGAGACCACGCCGGGCGCGATCTCCAGCTCGACGGTCTCGTCGTTGACCGACTTCACCAGCGCGTACAGACCGCCGATGGTCCGCACCCCCGCCCCGGGCTCCAGCGACGTCTGCATCTGCTGCATCTGCTGCTGGCGCTTCTTCTGCGACCGGAACATGAGCACGATCGCGAGGATCGGGAGGAGAAGGATGATGAGGTTCACTGCAGCCAGGGTCCTTTACGGGCCGCCGGCCGGCGGCCTGTGTGGTAATGGTCGTCCCGTCAGGTGAGAGGGGCGGTCCGGCGGAGTCTAGGCGACCCCGAACTGATCGGACAACGCCAAGCATCGCATCCTGCCGCCGAAAGTGGCGACCCTCCGCCTGCACGGTTTCCCCGGAACGCTCCCCCGGCTTCTCCGCCCGCCCCCGCCGCGGGCGCGTACGCTCCGCACACGCTCCGCCATCACCCGTTCGGCCCTGACCAGGGGCTCGGTCATCGGTCCGGGTCCGTACCGCCGTCCCCGTCGGGAGCGAAGAGACCCGGCTGGCCGGGCACCGCGCCGCGGCCGGCCGTGAGCGGCGGGACGAGCCCGAGGTGCTGCCAGGCCGCCGCGGTGGCGATCCGCCCGCGCGGGGTCCGGGCCAGCAGACCCTCCCGGACCAGGAAGGGTTCGGCGACCTCCTCGACCGTCTCGGCCTCCTCCCCCACCGCCACGGCCAGGGTGGACAGCCCGACCGGGCCGCCGCCGAACAGCCGCAACAGCGCGGTCAGCACCGCCCGGTCCAGCCGGTCCAGACCGCGCGCGTCCACCTCGTAGACGTCCAGCGCCTGGCCGGCGATCTCCGGGGTGACCACGCCGTCGTGCCGCACCTGGGCGTAGTCGCGCACCCGGCGCAGCAGCCGGTTGGCGATGCGCGGCGTGCCCCGCGAGCGGCCGGCGATCTCGGCGGCGCCGGCCGGGTCGATCTCCACGTCCAGCAGCGCGGCCGAGCGGTGCACCACCCGCTGCAGCTCGGCGGGCGCGTAGAACTCCATGTGCCCGGTGAAGCCGAACCGGTCGCGCAGCGGCGGCGGCAGCAGGCCGGCCCGGGTGGTCGCGCCGACCAGGGTGAACGGCGGCAGCTCCAGCGGGATGGCGGTGGCGCCGGGACCCTTGCCGACGATGACGTCGACCCGGAAGTCCTCCATCGCCATGTAGAGCATCTCCTCGGCGGGCCGGGACATCCGGTGGATCTCGTCGAGGAACAGCACCTCGCCCTCGGCGAGCGAGGAGAGGATCGCCGCGAGGTCGCCCGCGTGCTGGATGGCCGGGCCGGAGGTGATCCGGATCGGGGCGCCCAGCTCGGCCGCGATGATCATCGACAGGGTGGTCTTGCCGAGTCCGGGCGGGCCGCTGAGCAGCACGTGGTCCGGGGCGGTGCCGCGCTTGCGGGCGGCCTGGAGCACCAGCGACAGCTGCTCGCGCACCCGCTCCTGACCGATGAACTCGTCCAGCTGCCGGGGGCGCAGCGCCGCCTCGACGGCCTGGTCCTCGCCGTCGGCGGCGGCCGTCACCAGCCGGTCGGCCGGGTCGGAGTCGTACGGACTCATGGCTGTGGGCTCCAATGTCGACAAACGGACAGGTCGTCAGGTGGCTTCGGCGAGGACCGGCGCCGGGCGGGCGGCGGCGGGCGGCCGGTGTCGGCCCGCCCGGTGTCAGCGTGCCCGGTTGAGACCGCGCAGCGCGAGCCGCAGCAGCGCGCCGACGTCCGGCACCGGCTGCGCCTCGGCCTCCGGGGTGACGGCGGCGACCGCCTCGTCCGCCTCCCGGGGCGCGTACCCGAGGCCGACCAGCGCGGAGTGCAGCTGCTCGCCCCACGGCGTCGGCCCGGCCGCGACCGGCTTCTGCGCCGGTACGGTGCCGTGCGGGGCGCCCAGTTTGTCCTTGTACTCCAGCAGCAGCTTGGCCGCCTTCGCCTTGCCGATGCCGGGCACCGCCACCAGCGCCTTCTCGTCGCCGCCCGCCACCGCGACACGCAGCGCGTCGGGGGTGAGCACGCCCAGGATCGCCTGCGCCAGCTTCGGGCCGACGCCGGGCGCGGCCTGCAGGATCTCGAAGACGCCGCGCTCGTCGTCGTCCGCGAAGCCGAACAGGGTCAGCGAGTCCTCCCGGACCACCAGCGAGGTCGCCAGCCGGGCCGGCTCGCCCAGCCGCAGACCGGCCAGCGTGTTCGGCGTGCACTGCACCGCCATGCCGACCCCGCCGACCTCCACCACCGCGACCCCGCCGGACAGCGCGGCCACGGGTCCTTGCACGAAGGCGATCATCGGAAGTTTCCTCTCGGACCGGGCCGGGACGTCGTACGGGCCGCGTTGACCGCGGCCTCCAGGCGGTTGACGGCGCCGCCGCGCCAGATGTGGCAGATGGCCAGCGCCAGCGCGTCCGCCGCGTCGGCGGGCTTCGGCGGCGCGTCCAGCCGCAGCAGCCGCTGCACCATCGCCGTGACCTGGGCCTTGTCGGCCCGGCCCGAGCCGGTGACGGCGGCCTTGACCTCGCTCGGGGTGTGCAGGGTGACCGGTATGCCGCGCCGGGTCGCGCAGAGCATCGCCACCGCGCTGGCCTGGGCGGTGCCCATCACGGTGCGGACGTTGTGCTGGGCGAAGACCCGCTCGACGGCCACCAGGTCGGGCCGGTGCTCGTCCAGCCAGGCCTCCAGGCCCTGCTCCACCAGCAGCAGGCGCTGCCCGATCCCGGCCTCGGCGGGGGTCCGCACCACGCCGACCCCGGCCATCCGCAGCGGCCGGCCCGGCGCGCCCTCGACCACGCCGACCCCGCACCTGGTCAGCCCCGGGTCGACACCCAGCACCCGAACCAAAGCTCCCCCTCCGTCACCGTCACGACGTCCCTCGACCTGCGAAGGCTACCCTCCGCCACCGACAGCCCCGCCGACGACACCGGCCCGGCGGTCCTGGGGACC
>NZ_JBHJRC010000316.1:0-6284 GCF_042261735.1 Kitasatospora sp. NPDC056327
GGCACCCGGGCCGGGTGCCGCCCTTGCGCCGTGCCCGGGCCGGCTCAGCCCGTGGTCAGCCCGGCCACCAGGCGGTCGGCCGCGCCGTACGGGTCCAGCTCGCCGCCGGCCACCCGCTCGGCCAGCGCGGCGAGCTGCCGGTCGCCGCGCAGGTCCCCGATCCGGGCCCGCAGCGCGGCCAGGGCGATCGCCTCGATCTCGTCGGCGGCCCGGCGGCGGCGCCGGACGGCCAGCTCGCCGTGCTCGTCCAGCCAGGCACGGTGCTTCTCCAGCGCCTCGACCACCTCGTCCACGCCCTCGCCGCGGGCCGCGACGGTCTTCACGATCGGCGGGCGCCAGTCCCCCGCCCCGCGGGCCCCGCCGAGACCCAGCATGTGGTTGAGCTCCCGGGCGGTGGCGTCGGCGCCGTCCCGGTCGGCCTTGTTGACCACGAACAGGTCGCCGATCTCCAGGATCCCGGCCTTGGCGGCCTGGATGCCGTCGCCCATCCCGGGGGCGAGCAGCACCACCGTGGTGTCGGCCTGCGCGGCGATCTCCACCTCGGACTGGCCGACGCCGACCGTCTCCACCAGGACGACGTCGCAGCCGGCCGCGTCCAGTACCCGCAGCGCCTGCGGGGCGGCCCGGGACAGGCCGCCGAGGTGGCCGCGGGTGGCCATCGAGCGGATGAACACCTCGGGGTCGGTGGCGTGGTCCTGCATCCGGACCCGGTCGCCGAGCAGCGCGCCGCCGGAGAACGGCGAGGACGGGTCGACCGCCAGCACGCCGACCCGCTTGCCCAGCCGCCGGTAGGCGGAGACCAGCGCCGAGGTGGAGGTGGACTTTCCGACGCCGGGCGAGCCGGTCAGGCCGACGGTGTAGGCGTGCCCGGTGTACGGCGCCAGCGCGGCCATCACCTCGCGCAGCTCGGGCGCGGCGTTCTCGACCAGCGAGATCAGGCGGGCGACGGCCCGCGGACGGCCCTGCCGGGCCTGCTCGACCAGGGTCGGCACATCGATCATCGGGTGGGTGCTCCTTGCGCCGAAGGGCCGCGGACCACTCGTGGTGGTCCGCAGCCCTGGTGTGATTCCGGTCGGTACGCCGGTCGTCAGGCCTTCGGCACCCGGACGATCAGCGCGTCGCCCTGGCCGCCGCCGCCGCAGAGCGCGGCGGCACCGGTGCCGCCGCCGCGGCGCTGCAGCTCCAGCGCCAGGTGCAGCACCAGGCGGGCGCCGGACATGCCGATCGGGTGGCCGAGCGCGATCGCGCCGCCGTTGACGTTGACGATCTCCGGCGAGACGCCGAGGTCCTTGGTGGACTGGTGGGCGACGGCGGCGAAGGCCTCGTTGATCTCGATCAGGTCGAGGTCCCCGACCGTGATGCCCTCCTTGGCGACCGCGTGCCTGATCGCGTTGGACGGCTGCGACTGCAGCGAGTTGTCCGGGCCGGCGACGTTGCCGTGCGCGCCGATCTCGGCGATCCAGCTCAGGCCCAGCTCCTCCGCCTTGGCCCGGCTCATCACGACGACGGCGGCGGCGCCGTCCGAGATCTGCGAGGAGGTGCCGGCCGTGATGGTGCCGTCCTTGGTGAACGCCGGGCGCAGCCGGGCCAGACCCTCGACGGTCGTGTCGGCGCGGATGCCCTCGTCCTGGCTGAACAGGACCGGCTCGCCCTTGCGCTGCGGGATCGCGACCGGAACGATCTCGGCGTCGAAGACGCCGTCGGCCTGCGCCTTGGCGGCCCGCTGGTGCGAAGCGGCGGCGATCTCGTCCTGGACCTCGCGGGGGATGCCGAGGCGGGTGTTGTGCCGCTCGGTGGACTCGCCCATCGGGATGTTCTCGTAGGCGTCGGTCAGGCCGTCGTGGGCCATCGCGTCGAGCAGCTCGATCGCGCCGTACTTGTGGCCCTCGCGGGACTTCGGCAGCAGGTGCGGGGCGTTGGTCATGGACTCCTGGCCGCCGGCCACCACGATGTCGAACTCGCCGGCCCGGATCAGCTGGTCGGCCAGCGCGATGGCGTCCAGACCGGAGAGGCAGACCTTGTTGACGGTGAGCGCCGGGACGTTCAGCGGGATCCCGGCCTTGACGGCGGCCTGGCGGGCCGGGATCTGGCCGGCGCCGGCCTGCAGCACCTGGCCCATGATCACGTACTGGACCTGGTCGCCGGTGATGCCGGCCCGCTCCAGCGCCGCCCTGATCGCGAATCCGCCGAGATCGGCGCCGGAGAAGCCCTTGAGGGAGCCGAGCAGCCGGCCCATCGGGGTCCGTGCCCCGGCGACGATCACAGAGGTGGTGTTGGTCATGGGACGAGCCCCTTCGCACGTCGTGGCCAGGTGGAGGATTCCGCTCAATCTACTGACCTGTTACCCGCCCGTCACCGGACCCAAGATGTGATCGAGCGCACTGGCACCGTCCAGTCAACACCGTGCCGCGCCGATCCGGGTGAACCCCGCCGCGGGCCCGTGTGAGCAGACTCGCACCACGATCACTGGCGCCGCCGGTCGTCATGCGCTGCACTGTTGCCGTCCTGTCGCACCAGTCCCGGACCGGAGGCCACCGTGCTCACCCGCATCGACCACATCGGCATCGCCTGCCACGACCTCGACAAGACGGTCGAGTTCTACCGCGCCACCTACGGCTTCGAGGTGTTCCACAGCGAGGTCAACGAGGAGCAGGGCGTCCGCGAGGCCATGCTCAAGATCAACGACACCGGCGACGGCGGCGCCTCCTACCTGCAGCTGCTGCAGCCGATCCGCGAGGACTCCCCGGTCGGCAAGTGGATGGCGAAGAACGGCGAGGGCGTCCACCACATCGCCTTCGGCACCGCCGACGTCGACGCCGACTCCGAGGAGATCCGGGGCAAGGGCGTCCGGGTCCTCTACGAGCAGCCGCGGACCGGCTCGATGGGCTCGCGGATCACCTTCCTGCACCCCAAGGACTGCGGCGGGGTGCTGACCGAGCTGGTCACCGCCGCGGAGCCGGGCGCGCACGGGGCCCACTGAGCCGTTCCCGGGTGCCGCGGCGGCGCGGCACCCGGTTCCCCCGGCGCCCCGCGACCCTCATGACCCGTCAGTAACCTCGTCCGGCAACCCGGAAAACCCCCACGCGGCCATTCCCCCGCAGGATGCTCCCACTACAATGCCCAGGTGCGCGAAGACTCCGGGGGACGGGGACGACGGGCACGGCCGAAGACAGGCCCGTCCGCCCCGGTGGGAGGCCCGTCGCAGGGGAGTCCACTTCGCGGGCACGGCTGAACAGTCGCAAGACGGATCTGTCACCATTCTCCACAAGGCAAGAGTTCGCCCAGGAGTCCACCCGGACGGGGGAACGCGGATCGACCGCGCTCCCGCACCCAGGACTCCGACGACCGCGGCGGGCGGCCCCGGACCAAGGGGCGCCCGGACGGCGCGGATGCAAGGACCAGTCGGACCGGTGCCCGGACAACGGGGCACGGACCGGCCGGGTCGAGGACGCGACCAGGAGATGGATGGGACCGCGGAGTGCGGGGCTACGACCGCTACGAGGTTGACGATCACCTCTCCCAGTTCGAGGCCGAGATGGATCGGACTCGGAAGGAGCGGGACAAGGCAGTCGAGCATGCCGAGGACCTCGCCTACCAGGTGGAGGTGCTCCGGGCCAAGCTGCACGAGTCCCGCCGCATGCTCGCCCAGCCGCGCGCCTTCGACGCCGTCTCCGGCCAGGCCGAGCAGATGCTCCGCACCGCCGAGATGCAGGCCCAGCAGCTGCGCGCCGACGCCGAGCGCCAGCTGCGCGACTCCCAGGCCGCGACCCAGCGGATCATGGCCGAGGCCGCCGAGCGCACCGCCCGGCTGGAGGCCGAGCTGACCGCCCGGCGCCGCCAGCTGGAGGACGAGCTCGCCGAGCTGCGGCGCAGCGCCGAGCAGCACGTCAGCGAGAACGTCAACTGGGCCGAGCAGACCCGGGCCGGTACCGAGCAGGAGGCCCAGCGCCTGCTGCAGGAGGCCCGGGCCGAGGCCGACCGGATGATGGGCGCCGCCCGTGCCGAGGCGGCCGCGCTGGCCGACCAGGCCCGCGCGCAGACCGCCGCCGACGTCGACGCCGCCCGCGGCGAGGCCCAGGCCGCCGCCGAGGCCGCCATCCAGCGCGCCCAGAGCGACGCCGAGCGGCTGCTGCGGGCCGCCTCCGACCAGGCCCAGCAGGCCGGCGCCCAGGCCGCCGCCGACGTCGACGCCGCGCGCGGCGAGGCCCAGCAGCAGCGCGCCGCCGCGCACGCGGCCGCCGAGCAGCAGCTGGCCGTCGCCCGGGCCGAGATCGGCCGGCTCAAGGAGGCCGCCGCCCAGGAGCAGTCCCGCGCCGAGCAGCAGCTGGCCCATGCCCAGGCCGAGATAGCACGGCTGCGCGCCGAGGCCGTCGCCGAGGCCGAGCGCGCCCACCACGAGGCCGTCGAGCTGCGCGCGCAGGCCGAGGCCGCCGCCGAACAGCTGCAGGCCGACGCCGAGGCCGCCGCCGTGCGCAAGGCCGCCGACGGCGAGGCCGCCAACGAGCAGCGCTCGCAGACCGCCCGGGCCGAGGTGGCCCGGATGGTCGCCCAGGCCACCAAGGAGGCCGACGCGATCCGCGTCGAGGCCGCCACCAAGCAGGCGGAGGCGGACGCCGCCAAGGCCGCCGCCGCCGAGGAGAGCGAGCGGCTGCGCGCCACCGCCGAGTCGGTGGCCGGACAGCTTCGCGCCGAGGCCGAGGCCGCGATCGCCGAGCTGCGCGAGCGGGCCGAGCGGGACGTCGCCGAACTGCGGGCGCAGGCCGGGGCCGCCGCCGAGCAGCTGCGCGGCGAGGCCGAGGAGGCCGGCCGCGCGGCCGGTGCCAAGGAGGCCGCCGCCGCGCTGGCGAAGGCCGCCAGGTCCGCCGAGGAGATGCTGAACCGGGCCGACGGGGACGCCGAGGCCGCCCGCGCCGGGGCCACCGCCGAGGCCGAGCGGATCCGCACCGAGGCCGCCGCCGAGGCCGAGCGGCTGCGCGAGCAGGCGCGGGCCGCCGTCGAGGCCGCCCAGAACGCCGCCCTGGACGACGCCGCCGCGGTGCGCGAGCGGATCCAGGAGATGCAGGACGAGGCCGCCCGGCTGCGCGCCGAGGCCGAGGAGCTGCGCGCCCAAGCCGCAGCCGAGGCCGACCGGGTGCGCGGCGAGGCCCGCCGGCAGGCCATGGGACAGATCGAGGAGTCGGCGAAGAGCGCCGAGGAGCTGCTCACCAGGGCCAAGGCCGACGCGGACGAGCTGCGCGCGGGCGCCGCCGCCGAGATCGAGCGGCTGCGCGAGCAGACCAAGGAGCAGGCCACCGAGACCCAGGGCCGGGCCGAGCAGACCCTGGAGCGGGCCCGTGCCGAGGCCGCGAAGATCACCGCCACGGCCGAGCAGCAGGGCCAGGACGCGCTCACCGCCGCCAAGGCCGCGGCGGCCGAGAACCGCGCCGCCGCCGAGCGCGAGACGGCCGAACTGCGCCGTGAGGCGGGCGAGTTCGACCAGCAGATGCGCAGCGGTGCGACCGCCGCCGCGGAGACCCTGCGGGCCGACGCGCAGGCCGAGGCGAGCGCCGTGCGCGACGCCGCGGTGGCCGACGCCGAGCGGGTCCGCACCGAGGCCGACGCCGAGGCCGCCCGCACCAGGGCCGAGTCCGTGGCCGCCGCCGAGGCGCTGCGCGAGGAGAGCCGCCGCGAGCGTGAGGAGGCCTCCGCCGGGCTGCTCCGGGAGCGCGAGGAGACCGCCGAGCAGCTGTCGGCCGCCAAGGCCGCCCGGGAGCGGGCCGGGGCCGCCGCGGAGGAGCTGACCACCCGCACGGCCGCCGAGACCGCCGCGGTGCGCGAGGCCGCCGACACCTACGCCGAGCAGGTCCGTGCCGAGGCCGACACCGCCGCCGCCGACCTCACCGAACGCACCGCCGCCGAAACCGCCCGCCTCCGGGCCGAGGCCGAACGCGCCCTCGAAACCGCCGAAACCACCGCCGCACAGCGCCGCGCCGAAGCCGAGGCCACCGCCAAGGGGCTGCGCGAGCGCACCGAGGCCGAGGCCGCCGCGGTGCGCGAGGCCGCCGACGCCCACGCCGAGCAGGTCCGTGCCGAGGCCGGCACCGCCGCCACCGACCTCACCGAACGCACCGCCGCCGAAACCGCCGCGGTACGCGAGGCCGCCGACACCTACGCCGAGCAGGTCCGCACCGAGGCCGATACCGCCGCCACCGACCTCACCGAACGCACCGCCGCCGAAACCGCCCGCCTCCGGGCCGAGGCCGAACGCGCCCTCGAAACCGCCGAAACCACCGCCGCACAGCGCC
>NZ_JBHJRC010000316.1:6383-9464 GCF_042261735.1 Kitasatospora sp. NPDC056327
CGCGCCGAAGCCGAGGCCACCGCCAAGGGGCTGCGCGAGCGCGGCGCGGCGGAGCTGGCGCTCGCCGAGGAGCAGGCCGGGACGGTCCGTGCCGAGGCCGGCCGGGAGCTGTCCGAGGCCCGCGCCACCGCCGCCGGGATCCGGACCCAGGCCGGCGAGGTGCTGGAGCAGGCCAGGAAGGACGGCGAGGACCTCGTCACGGCCGCCCGGGCCGAGGCCGCCGAACTGGTCGACGCCGCGCAGCACGAGGCCCTCGGGCTGGTCGAGGCCGCCGAGGACGAGGCCGCCGAGGTCCGCCAGTCGGTGGCCGGGCTGCACGAGACCGCCTCGCAGCAGATCGCCGAGCTCCGGGCCACCGCCGAGCGGGACGCCGAGGAGCTGCGCGAGCAGGCCGAGCGGGCCGCCGCCCAGGTGCGCGACACCGCCGACCGGGAGACCACCGAACTGCGCGCGCTGGCCGACCGGGAGACCGCCGAGCTGCGGGCCACCGCCGGGCACGAGGTGGCCGAGCTGCGCGCGCTGGCCGAGCGCGAGACCACCGACCTGCGGGCCCGCACGGACGCCGAGACGACGGCCCTGCGCGAGCAGACCGAGCTGGAACTGCTCGCCGACCGCGAGGCCGCCGAGGCCGAACTGGGCCGCCTGCGCGCCGAGGCACAGGCCTACGACGAGCAGCTGCGCACCGACGCCGAGGACACCCTGCGCGCCGCCCAGGACGCCGCCGAGCAGCAGCTCGCCGAGGCCGGGGAGCTCGCCTCCCGGACGGTGGCCGCCGGCGAGGAGCGGGCCGCCGCCACCGTCGCCGACGCGGAGGACTTCGCCGCCGCGCTGCGCACCGAGGCCGAGGAGTACGCGCTCGCCACCCGCACCCTCGCCGACGAGTACGACACGGCCGCCCACGGCCGCGCCGACGCCTACGACGCCGAGACCCGCGAGGCCGCCGAGCAGTTCGACAAGGCCACCCGCCGGCGTGCCAAGTCCGTGCTGGAGAAGGCCTTCGCGGACGCCGAGTCGCTCGGCGAGGACGCCCGCACCACCGCACTGGCGACCACCGCCGCCGCCGAGGAGCAGGCCGACGCGATGGTCGCCGCCGCCCGCAAGGAGGCGGACCGGCTGGTCGCGGCCGGCGAGGCCGGCGGGCAGGAGGCCGTCGAGAAGGGCCGCGCCGACGCCGACGCGCTGCTCTCCGAGGCCCGCCGGGACGCCACCGCGATCCGCGAGCGCGCCGAGGAGCTGCGCGAGCGCACCGACGCCGAGGTGGAGGCCCTGCACGAGCGCGCCCGCAAGGAGAACGCGCAGGCCATGAAGTCGGCCGGCGAGCGGGTGGACGCCCTGGTGACGGCCGCCCAGGAACAGCTGACCGAGGCCGAGGACCAGGCGGTGGCGACCGTCGCCGAGGCCGAGGACCGGGCGGCGGCGCTGGTCGCGGCCGCCGAGGACCGCGCCAACGAGCTGACCTCGGAGGCCTCCGCCGAGGCCAGCAAGGTCCGGCTCTCCGCCGTCCGCAAGGCCGAGGGCCTGCTGAAGGAGGCCGAGACCAAGCTCGCCAGCTCCACCGACCGCGCCGAGGCCCTGATCATCAAGGCCGAGGCCAAGCTGAAGTCCTCGCAGGACGAGGCGGAGGAGCGGCTGGAGTCGGCGTCGGCCGAGGCCGAGAAGCGGCTGCGGGCCGCCGACCGGGCCGCCGACGAGCAGATCGAGCTGGCGAAGGCGGAGGCCGAGCGGCTGCTCGCCGAGGCGCGGGCCGAGGCGCAGCGGGCCACCGACGAGGGCCGGCGCGAGCTGGACGAACTGGTGCGCCGCCGCAAGGACATCAACACCGAGATCTCCAGGGTCCAGGACGTGCTGTCCGCCCTGGAGGCCTTCGAGGCGCCGTCACCGGTCGCGCAGGCCAACGGGGGAAGCAGCACCAAGAAGGACGGGGGTGCCAAGGCGGGTGCCGGAATTGGCTCTCCCCGGTCGGGTGGCAATCGCTCCAAGAACGCACCACCCGATTGAGCGGACATTGTCCGCGGGACAACGGCGTTTCGGCGCCGACACTCCGGTACCGTGTCAGGATTCCCTCAACCACCTCAGCGGTTTGACGACAGGAAGCCCAGAACCCCATGAGCGACAGTCACTCCCCTCACGGCTTCGACCTGGTGCGCCGTGGGTACGAGCGCGCCCAGGTCGACGAGCGGATCACCAAGCTGGTGGCCGACCGTGACAGTGCCTTGACCCGGATCAGCGCCCTTGAGAAGCGCATCGAGGAGCTCCACCTGGAGACCCAGACCGCCCAGGCGGCGGTCGCGGAGTCGGAGCCGTCGTACGCCGGTCTCGGTGCCCGGGTCGAGAAGATCCTGCGGCTCGCCGAGGAGGAGGCCAAGGACCTGCGCGAGGAGGCGCACCGCGCCGCCGAGCAGCACCGCGAGCTCGCCGAGGCCGCCGCCCAGCAGGTGCGCACCGAGGCCGAGAACTACGCCAAGGACCGCAAGGCCAAGGCGGAGGACGAGGGTCTGCGGATCGTCGACAAGGCCAAGAGCGACTCCGCCCAGCTGCGCGCCGAGGCCAACAAGGACGCCCAGAACAAGCGCGAGGAGGCGGACGCCCTCTTCGAGGAGACCCGCACCAAGGCCGCCCAGGCCGCGCTGGAGTTCGAGACCAACCTGGCCAAGCGCCGCGAGCAGTCCGAGCGGGACCTGGCCGCCCGTCAGGCCAAGGCCGAGAAGCGGCTGGCCGAGATCGAGCACCGGGCCGAGCAGCTGCGCCTGGAGGCCGAGAAGCTGCGCACCGACGCCGAGCGCCGCGCCCGCCAGACCGTCGAGACGGCCCAGCGCCAGTCCGAGGACATCGTGGCCGACGCCAACGCCAAGGCCGACCGGATCCGCAGCGAGTCCGAGCGCGAGCTGGCGGCGCTCACCAACCGCCGCGACAGCATCAACGCCCAGCTGACCAACGTCCGCGAGATGCTAGCGACGCTGACCGGTGCCGCCGTGGCCGCCGCCTCGCTGCCGAACGACGACTCCATGGGCGTGCCCGCCCAGCAGTCGCGCTGACGCCGTGAACGCCCGGAACGGGCCCCCACCCTCCCCGGGTGCGGGC
>NZ_JBHJRC010000317.1:0-9409 GCF_042261735.1 Kitasatospora sp. NPDC056327
GAGAGTCGGCGGCTGTGCGTCGGCCGCCGACCGGCCCCGTGATCACCCCTCCGAACGGTCGCGCAACCGAGGGAGCGGGACGGCCAGCAGCGCCGCCAGCAGGGCGATCCGCGGCGCCAGCTGATCGATGCGGATGTGCTCGTGCCGGGCGTGCGCGCCCGCGCCGACGGCACCGAAACCGTCGAGCGTGGGCAAGCCGCGCGAACCCGGCAGGTTGGTGTCGCCCGCACCGCCCGCCGGACCGCCGTCCAGTTGCTGTCCGAGCACCGCCGCGAGCGAGCGGACATGGCGCAGCAGCGGGTTGGCCGAGCGTTCCGGCCAGGCCGGACGGCTGGAGAGCACCTCGGTCCGCACCCGTGCACCGGGCCGGAGCGCGGTGAGCCGGGCGAGGTTGTCGAGGGTCCGCCGCTGTGCCTCGGTGGTGGCGAAGCGCAGGCCGAGTTCGGCCTCGGCCCGGCCGGCCACCACGTTGGCGCGGCTGCCGCCGCTGATCCGGCCGGCGTTGAGCTCGGTGCCGGGCAGGCTGACCAGGCCCCGCACCGCGACCAGCTGATCGACCAGTTCGTCCACCGCCGACACCCCGTCGGCCGCGTCGTTGCCCGCGTGCGCCTCGCGCCCGGTGACGGTGAGCCGGACCCGGGTGGAGCCGCGGCGGGCGGTCTTGAGGCGGCCGTCCGGGTGCGGTGGTTCGAGGCCCACGACGGCCCCGGCACCGCGCAGTTGCCGTTCGACGAGGCGCCGGCCGTCGGGGCTGCCGACCTCTTCGTCGGAGACGACGACAAGGCGGACCGTGCGGTGCGGGCGCTGGCCGAGGTCGGCGAGGAGCGCGAAAGCTCCCTCCAGGACGGCGAGTCCGCCCTTCATGTCGACCACGCCGGGCCCGCTGAGGGCGCCGTCCTGTTCGGTGACCGGCCAGTCGGCGAGGGTGCCGGCGGGCCAGACGGTGTCGTGGTGACCGACCACGAGCAGGTGGGGCAGGCTCTCGTCGCGGCCGTCCCACTGGAGGACCAGGTGATCGCCGGCCGGACCGGGTTCGCGGTGGGCGGTGGCACCGGTGGCGCGGAACCCGTCGGCCAATTCCTCGGCGAGGGCGTCGAGTCGGGTCGCGTCGCCGCTGGGGGACTCGATCCGGGCCAGGTCGGCGCAGCGCCGCCGGACGGCCCCGGCGAGGGTGCGGGCGCGGCTGGTGAGGGCCTGGGGCAGACCGGGGAGGGCGGCGGTGGGGCCCGGTTGGCCCTCGCTGTCGGGGACGGCCGGAGTGCGGGGGGCCGCCGCGAGGGGTGGTGCGGCGGCGGGTGTGGGGGCGGCCGGAGCGAGGGCGGATCGGGTGGTGCCGGTGCCGGGGCGGGTCGTGCCCGGGGCCACCGGGCCGGGTGCGGTGCCGGTGGTCCTGGTCGGTTCGGCCGTGGTGACGGCCGTGGTGACGGCTGCGACGACGGTCGTGCCGCCGGCTGCGGTGGCAGCGGGGGCGACGGCGGGGGCGGTGAGGGCGGACGGAGCGGTGACGGTGGTGGTGCCGTGCGTGACGGCGCCGTGCGTGACGGCGCCGTGGGCAGTGGTGCCGTGGGTGGTGGCAGCAGCGGTGGCGACGGAGGCGACGGCGACCTTGGAGGCCGGCGGCGTGCTGGACGGACGGATGGCTTGAGGACTCAACGCGCGCCTCCGCGGCCGCCGCCGGTATACAGCGGCCGCGCCGGCCGGCCGGGCTCGCCGGGGCTCCCTGGCCAGGTCGCCGGGCGGGCGGGCCCGGCCGGGACGGCGGGACAGCGGAACGGTCCGTCCGGTCCAAGTGCGCTGGAACGGCTGGGCGGCGTGTGTGGCATGTGCGTCCTCCTCGCTCGATCCGGTGGCCCCGATCGTCCCGGAGCCTCCGTGGACGGCGGCTTCGTGTGTGCGGTGGGCGCAGAACGACGCATCACCGCAGGGAAGCCGAGATGTGAGCCTAGAAGAACCGTTCGGTTTCCTGCGAGGTGGCCCTGCTCCCAGCGTGCCGGGACCGGGATCCGCTCCGGCGCCCGGCCGCGGAGCGGCGGTCGGCGCATGGCGTGCGGGTCCGGCCCGACGCGCGGGCGCGGTCGCCGGATCGCGCCCACCTCCACCATGGACCCGGGCCGGGAGTTCGGCAGCGCAGGACACCAAGGCGCGCCTTTTCCAAGCCAGATGGGTGACGGCGCGACCGTCGGCGGGTACCGCGCGGTGCGGAGCCGGGGTCGGTCGGATCCTGATGATTCGCACCGAATCGGGATGGATCGTCGGTGACCGGGACAGGTCGGGCCTCCGGCGGTCGGGGCGGGCGACGGTCGGTCAGGCGGGGTCGCCGGCCACGCCCGCGTCCCGGGCGAGCAGCGCGGCCTGCACGCGGTTGCCGACGCCCAGGCCGGTGAGGATCCGGCTGACGTGTGCTTTGACGGTGCTCTCGCGCATGCCGAGGGCGAGCGCGATCTCGGCGTTGGAGCGGCCGGCGGCGAGTTCGCGCAGCACGTCGCTCTCGCGCGGGGTGAGTGCGGCGAGCCGCCGCCGGGCGGCGACGGCTCGCGGCTCGCCGGTGCGGTGGTAGCGGTCGATGAGGCGGCGGGCGGCGGCCGGGTGGAGCATGCCCTGGCCGGCGGCCACGACGTGGACGGCTCGGGCGATGTCGGCGGGCGGGGTGTCCTTGAGGAGGAAACCGTCGGCACCGGCGGCGAGCGCCCGGTAGACGTACTCGTCCAGGTCGAAGGTGGTGAGGGCGATGACGCGCGGGCCGTCCGGCAGCTCGCGCAGCAGGCGGGTCGCGGCGATGCCGTCGAGCCGGGGCATCCGGATGTCCATCAGCGCGACGTCGATGCGGTGCCGTCCGGCGAGTTCGACGGCCTCGATGCCGTCGGCGGCCTCGGCGACCACGGTGAGGTCCGGATCCTGGGCGAGCAGGTCGACGAGCCCGAGCCGGACCAGCGCGTCGTCGTCGACGACCATCGTGCGGATCATGGCGCCCCGTTCGGTGGGTTCGGGCCGGGTTCCGGCGCCGATGTCGGTGCGGGTCCAGGTGCGGGCCCCGCCGGGGATTCGGCCGCGCTCCCGGCGGCGTTTCCGGGCGCGTTCCCGGGCGCGGGTGCCGGTTCGGCCGGCGGCGCGGCGGACGGGTCCACGGACGTGCTGACGGCCCCCGGCGCGCGTCGGCCGACCGACTCGCCCGGGGCCGGTCCGGGCGGGCGGGTGACCGGCCGCCCGGGCGGGCGCACCGGTGGTCGCTCCGGGGCCGGGAGACGGGCTGCGAGGCGGAAGCCGTCGCGGCCGTCGGGGCCGGCGTCGAAGTGTCCGCCGAGCGCGCCGATCCGTTCGCCGAGCCCGACCAGGCCGTAGCCGCCGCCGGTGGAGGCCCCGGACGGTGCCGGAACGCCCGCGCCGCTGTGGACCTCGACCGTCGTGGCGGGCTCGCCGTACCGGACCCGGACGGTGACCGGCGCGGTGTGGGCGTACTTGCGGGCGTTGGTCAGCGCCTCCTGGACGACGCGGTGGACGGCCAGCCGGTGGGTGGTCGGGACACTCTCCGCGTCCCCGGTGACGGCGAGTTCGACGCGCTGCCCGATACCGGCGGCCTCCCCGACGAGTTCGGCGAGGTCGCGCAGGGCGGGCGCGGCGACGGGCCTGGGGCGTGTCCTGTGGATCACTGCCGGGTCCGCGACGCCGGGGCACGCCCTGGGCGGCGCAACGGTTCCGGGCGGTGCAGGTCCGGTCGCCGGGCGGTCGTGGCCGGTCCCCGTGCTCGGCACGCCCACCGGCGGCCCGGGCTCCGGCAGCCCGGGCTCCGGCGGAACGACCGGGACGGGCACCTGGGGCCCGGCGGGCCGGCCGGGTCGGACCGGTGGATCCGACGAGTCCGCCGGCACACCCTTCGCGGCTCTCGCGTCCGGCGGATCCGGCGGGTCGAACGGCTCCGCCCTGAGGGCGCCGAGGACGTCCCGGAGGTCGTCCAGCGAACGGGCGGCCGTCGCCCGGAGCAGTTCCAGACGGTGGGCGAGACGCTCCTGGTCGTCGGCCACGGTGCCGGCCCGCGCCTGGTCGCGCAGCACCCCGGCGTGCAGGACGAGGAGACTCAGCCGGTGGGCGAGGACGTCGTGCATCTCACGGGCGATCCGGGCGCGTTCGGCGGACCGGGCCTGCTCGGCGCGGAGTTCGCGCTCGCGGCGCAGCGCGTCGACCTTGGCGTGCAGGGTCCGGATCAGCATGCGGCGGCCGTGCAGCCAGAGCCCCAGCGAGAGGGCGGCGGCCTCGACGAGGAGTTGGGACCCGGCGATGCCGGCCCAGCCGAGGACGGAGTCGGCGCGGACCGCGCTGAGCGCCGCGATGGCGGCCGCCGCGGCGAGCGCCGGGCCGGAGCGGCCGGTCGAGGCCAGGTGGTAGACGCTGAACAGCCCGGGGAAGGCGCGGTTGAGCAGTCCGCTGACGAGGACGGGCAGCACGGCGGCGGCGACCGGGTGGCGGCGGGCGAGGAGCACGGAGAGCGAGGCGAGGGCGGCGCCGGTGATCCGCAGGGGGCGCAGCGGGAGCTCGTCGCCGGCCCACTCGACGACGGTCTCCTCGGCGGCGAGTCCGAGGACGGCCGTGAGGAGCAGGGTGTCGAGCAGCCGGTTCCGGCCGGGGGCGTACCAGCCGAGCAGCCCGGGGCCCGGGGGGCGGGACTGGCGCGGCCCGTCCGACGGGGACCGGTGGGGCAGGCCGCGGCGGCGGAGAAGCAGGCGCGGCGGACGTGCCGGGCGGCCCGGCTGTTCCACGAACTCAGCGCACTCCGTGCGTCCTGTGCGTCCTGTGCGTTCTGTTCGCCCTGCGTGTTGAGCGCGTCCTGCGCGGTCCACCGCCCTCATCCCTCCCTCCTCCAGCTGTTCAGGGCCTGATGCTACGACTCCGGCGAAGGCATTGGCCCCTGACGAACGGCCAGTCCGGACCAGTACTTTCGTAGGGGGTCCGGGCCGTCGGTCGGCCGATTCGGGGAGGCCGGGACGTCCCTAGCTTCGATGCCATGACGACGGATCAGCACCGCCCCGTTCACACTGCGGACCCCGCCCCCACCACCTGCGCCGACCGCCCGGACGCCCGGTCCGTCCCCGCCGGGTACCGGCCCGGGCGCGGCGAGGGCTGGTTCTTCCTCTCCGAGGCGCTGCGCGCCTTCCGGCTCACGGGGGCGGTGGCGCCCAGCGGGGCGGATCTCGTGAACGCGCTGGTGGTGCCGGCGACGAGCCGCCCCGACCGGCCGATCTCGGTACTGGAGGTGGGCGCCGGGACGGGTGCGGTGACGCGTCGGCTGGCGCGGGCGCTGCGGCCGGGCGACCGGCTGCACGTGGTGGAGTCCAACCCGAGGTTCGTCCAACGGCTGCGGGCGGATCCGGAGTTGGCGAGCCGTGCGGCGCAGCTGGGGCTGCGGGTGTCGGAGTGCCGGGTGCAGGACCTGCCCGGGCCCTGCACGACGGGGCCCGACGGCGGCGAGACCGTCCGCGGGCACGAAGGGCACGACGGACACGAAGGGCATGAAGGAGACGGCGGGCACGGCGCAGACGGCGAAAGCGGCGGACGCACCGGGCCGGGGACCGGCCCGGCAGCCGGACCGGCGCCCGGCCGCTACGACGTGATCGTGTCGGGCCTGCCGTTCACCAACTTCGACCCGGCGGAGGTCCGCGACCTCCTCGACCTCTACCTCCGCCTGCTGGTGCCCGGCGGCGAGTTGACGTACTTCGGCTACCTGGGGACGTCGGCGGCGCGGCTGCTGACCTCGGGGCCGGGCCGGAGTTCCCGGCACCGGGCCGTGGTGCGGCTGCTGCGGCGGTTCGAGGAGGAGTACGGGCTCGGGCACCGGACGGCGTGGTGGAACCTGCCCCCGGCGCGGGCGCACCTGCTGCGCGCGCCGGGCGGGGAGCGGAGGTGGTGACGGGCGGGGCGGTTCCCGGCGGGCGGGGCGGCGGTGCCCGCTCGATGATGGACGGGGGCCGGCCCCGGCTCCGTGGCGAGGAGTGAGGAGTCCGCGATGACGGTCACGATCCGTGACGCCGAAGGTGCCCACCGCTTCGAGGCCCGGGTGGGCGACGCCCTGGCCGGCTTCGCGGAGTACCTGCGCAGCGAGGGGCTGGTGGTGTACCCGCACACGGTGGTCGAGCCGGCGTACGAGGGGCAGGGCATCGGCGGGGCGCTGGCCAGGGCGGCGCTCGACGACGCGCGGGAACGGGGGCTGGCGGTGCTGGCGACGTGCCCGTTCATCAAGGCGTGGATGCTGCGGCACCCCGAGTACACCGATCTGGCCTACGAGAACCGGAGCCGGGTGTCCGACTGACGGCCCTCGCCACGCGGCGACGCCGCAGCCCGCGCGCCGGACCACACACGGCACACGCCCCACACGCCACACGCCGCCGCCCGACCCGCCGCACACGGTCTGCCGCACACGCCGCGTGACAGATGACAATTGTCAGATGACAGATTTTGATTTCTGTCAGCAGCAGTGCCATCCTCGAAGCATGCCCACCACATCGCCCCGCCCCCGGATGCCCCGGCGCACGCTCGGCACCGCCGGTCCGACCACCTCGGCCCTCGGCCTCGGCTGCATGGGCATGTCCGACCTCTACGGCCCCGCCGACGAGGCCGAGAGCATCGCCACCGTCCACGCCGCCCTCGACGCGGGCATCACCCTGCTCGACACCGGCGACTTCTACGGCATGGGCCACAACGAACTGCTGATCCACGACGCCCTGCGCGGCCGCGACCGCGAGGACGTCCGGATCAGCGTGAAGTTCGGCGCCCAGCGCGGACCGGACGGCCAGTGGCTCGGCCACGACGCCCGCCCGGCGGCCGTCAAGACCGCCCTCGCCTACACCCTGCGCCGGCTGCGCACCGACCACGTCGACATCTACCGCCCGGCCCGGCTGGACCCGGCCGTGCCCGTCGAGGAGACCGTCGGCGCGATCGCCGAACTGGTGCAGGCCGGCCACGTCCGTCACATCGGCCTCTCCGAAGTCGGCGCCGACACCCTCCGCCGGGCCGCCGCCGTCCATCCCATCAGCGACCTCCAGATCGAGTACTCGCTGCTCTCGCGCTCCGCCGAGGCCGAGATCCTGCCCACCGCCCGCGAGCTCGGCATCGGCGTCACCGCGTACGGGGTGCTGTCGCGCGGTCTGCTCAGCGGCCACTGGCAGGGCGACCGGGAGCTGTCCGGCACCGACTTCCGCGGCCACAGCCCCCGCTTCCGGGGCGACAACCTCGCCCACAACCTGCGGCTCGTCGAGGCCCTGCGCGCGGTCGCCGCCGAACGGGACGCCACCGTCGCGCAGATCGCCATCGCCTGGGTCGCCTCGCGCGGCGCGGACGTCGTCCCGCTGGTCGGCGCCCGCCGCCGGAGCCGGCTCACCGAGGCGCTCGGGGCGCTGGACGTCACCCTCAGCGAGGCCGACCTCGCGGCCATCGAGGCCGCGGTCCCGGCCGGGTCGGCGGCCGGGGAACGGTACGCTGCCGCCCAGATGGCCCATCTCGACAGCGAGCGCTGAGCCGCGGCCCCGGCCGCGTCGGCCGCCCGCGGCGGGCAGGGCCGTCCCTATCCGCACCGCACCCCACCTGCACCCCACCTGCACCGCTCGCCGGTGGCCACCGGCCCAGCCGCCGGCGGCCACCGGCCGACCGTCCGTCCCCCGCGCCCCGGCGGACGGACGCCTCACCCGTAAGGACGTACCGCCCCGTGGCCACGGACAGCGCACTCACCGCCGAGCAGATCCTGAGCGCGACGGAGGACGTGCTGCGCCGGTTCGGCCCGGCCAAGGCCACCGTCGTCGACGTGGCCCGCACCCTCGGCGTCAGCCACGGCAGCGTGTACCGGTTCTTCCCCAGCAAGGCGGCGCTGCGCGAGGCCGTCACCCAGCGCTGGCTCGCCCAGGCCCACGACGAGCTGCGCGCCGTCGCCGACTCGCCCGGCCCGGCCGGCGAGCGGCTGCACCGCTGGCTGGCCACGCTGTTCGCCGCCAAGCGCCGCAAGGCGCTGGACGACCCGCAGCTGTTCGCGACGTACATGACGCTGGTCGGCGAGAACAGCCACACCGTCGAGGCCCACGTCGAGACGCTGACCGGCCAGATCGCCCGGATCGTGCAGGACGGCGCGGCGGCCGGGGAGTTCCGCGCCGCCCCCGTCGCGGCGACCGCCCGCGCGGTGTTCGAGGCGACCGCGCACTTCCACGACCCCGCCCACGCGGCCGCCTGGTCCGACCCGGCCGCCGGGGAACGGTTCGAGGCCCTCTGGTCGCTCCTCCTCGGCGGGCTCTCGGCCCGCGCCTGACAGCCCCTCCCCGCGCACCGTCCGGAGCGCCCTCCGCCACCCCCGGGGCACGGAAGACCGCCGGCCCGGCCCGCCCGCGACCAGCGGACCGACCCGCGACGCCGCACTCCTCCCCGGAGTCCCGACCGGAGAACACCATGCGCAGGCCCGTACCCGGATCCTGCCCCGCCCCCGCCCTGGACAGCCTGCTCGGCCTCGCCCTCGGCGACGCGTTCGGCGACCGCTGGTTCTCCGTCCCCGTCGACGAGGCACCCGCCGCCCTCGCGGCCCGGCTCCCCCGGCCCGCGCCCCGGCACTGGACGGACGACACGGCCATGGCCCTCGTCCTGGTCCACCACCTGCGCGAGCACGGCGAGGTCCGCCCGGACGAGCCGGCCCGGGAGTTCGCCGCCGAGTACACCGCGGACCACAGCCGCGGCCACGGCCCGTCGATGCACCGGGTGCTGCGGGAGATCCAGGACGGCGCCGGCTGGCGGGAGGTCGCCTCACGTCGGTTCGAGGGCCAGGGCTCGCACGGCAACGGCGCCGCGATGCGGGTCGCGCCGCTCGGCGCCTGGTTCGCCGACGACCTCGACGCCGTCGCCCGGCAGGCCCGGCTCCAGGCCCTCACCACCCACTTCCACCCCGAGGCGGTCGCCGGTGCGGTCGCGGTCGCGCTGACGGCCGCGCTCGCCGCCCGCGGGCGCGCCGCCCCCGCCCGGGCCGACCTGCTGGACGAGGTCGCCGGCCGGCTGCCGGACAGCGACGTGCGGTCCGGCCTGCGGATCGCCGCCCGGCTGCCCGCGCACACCTCGGTGCGGCACGCGGCGCACCTGCCGGGGTCCGGCTTCCGGACCTCCGCGCGGGACACCGTGCCGTTCGCCCTCTGGTCCGCGGCGGGGCACCCGGACTCGCTGCCCGACGCCCTCTGGCAGACCGTCGAGGGCCGGGGCGACATGGACACCACCACGGCGATCGCGGGCGGCGTGGTCGCCGCCCGCACCGGGACGGACGGCGTGCCCGCCTCCTGGACGGCCGCCCGCGAGGCCCTGCCCGCCTGGGTGGGCGCGGCGGCGGCCGGGTGACAGCACGACCCGCCACGACCGGCCCGTGACGCAGGACCGGCCCGGCCGCCCGGAGGATCGCGCC